>CACXFF010000122.1 GCA_902766805.1 uncultured Coriobacteriaceae bacterium
CAGGCTCCACCTCGTAGTAGCCGCCGGAGTTGCTGTTGCCGCCGTTCTCCGAGCGTCCGCCGCCGCCGTTCTCCGTGCCGCCCGCGCTGCCGTTGTCCACCGGAGCGCTCTGGTTCTGGCGTGCGGCCTCGGCGGCCGCGGCCGCAGCTGCCTCACGGGCCGCTGCCTCCTGGGCCGCTGCGGCTTCGGCTGCTGCCGCGGCGGCTGCGGCTGCCTCGGCCGCGGCCTGCGCAGCAGCGGCCTCCTGGCGCTGGCGCTCGAGCTCGGCCTGGCGCTCCTCCTCGAGCTTGGCGGCGACCTCGGCGTCCAGGTGGTCCACGAAGGCGGCCTGCTTGGCCTCCTGCTCGCGCAGCTCCTTGACCTGGACCTCCTTATCGGCCACGAGCCTCTTCTGCTCGGCCTCCTGCGCCTCGAGGTCTTCCTTGCTCTGCTTGAGCTGTGCCTGCAGCGTCTTGACGGCGCCGATGGCCTCGGAGTCCTTCTGGTACACCTTGCCGGCGTAATAGATGTTGTTGACCAGTTCCTCGAAGCTGGAGGATTCCAGGAAGATGGAGAGCAGGCTCACCGTGCCGCTCTTGTAGTTGGCCGCCACGCGCTTGCCCAGCGTCTCCTGGGCCTTCTCGAGCTGCGCCTGCTGCTCGTTGATCTGCGCCTCCGTGTCGGCGATCTGCTGGGTGGTGATCCCGAGCGCGTACTCGGTCTCGTGCAGGTCCTCGCCGGCGGCCTGCGTCTGGTTCGTCAGTTCGTCGAGCTGGGTGCGCGCCACGTCGAGCTGCGCCTGAAGCTCGGAAGAGGTGAGCGCCATGGCCGCCGTGGGAGCGCCCTGCAGCGCAAGGGTCCCGGCGAGCGCGAACGCCACCAGCTTGCGGGCTTTGCCCTGAATCCGAAGCATACACACTTCTTCCTCTTAGCCTGTAGAAACGCCGTGAAGGCGCGGAAAGGGATTTTACCACGCGTGCATGAACGCAGGCCAACCCCCTGTGGTATAGACTGTCTGCAAGCGCTTGCGCCCACGGGGCTCTCCCTGAGGACAAACGCCCACGTAAGGAGGCTTTTCTTGGCACGGCACATGGCTCAGGCGGGCTCGGAGGGGACGGCTCGCAAATATGTGGATACTGTAGTGACGGATGCCGCTGGGCGCCCGCACGACAGCCATCTGCCGATAGCCGAAGAGCCCCGTCCGGCCGCTGATGGCGCGGACAGTGCAGTCGGCGCGGACAGCGCGGAGTTCGAGCTGCCGACGACAGTACCCGCGCCAGACGGCGAGCCTGCCGCGCTGTCTGGGCAAAGCGCGACTTCCGAGGCGGACACGACGGTGCAGGTCGGACGTTCCGCCGCCCTCATGAGCCTGCTCGTCATCGTGAGCCGCATCACGGGCTTCCTGCGCACTTGGGGCCAGGCCGCCGCGATGGGCGTCACGGTCACGGCGAGCTGCTACACGGTGGCCAACAACATGCCCAACCAGCTCTACGAGCTCGTGATGGGCGGCATGTTGGCCACGGCCTTCCTGCCGGTGTACCTGTCGGTCAAAGAGCGCGCTGGGCGCGAGGGGGCCAACCGCTACACCTCCAACCTGCTCTCCATCGTGATGCTCGTGCTGGGCGTGCTCACGGCCGTCTCGTTCGTGTTTGCGGGCCAGGTGATCTGGACGCAGTCCTTCGGCGCCACGAGCGAGTTCGACTTCGAGCTCGCCACCTGGTTCTACCGCTTCTTTGCGATCGAGATCGTGCTCTATGCGCTCTCGGCCGTGATGAGCGGCGTGCTCAACGCCGAGCGCGACTACCTGTGGAGCAACGCCGCTCCCATCTTCAACAACATCGTGTGCACGGCGTCTTTTGTGGGCTACTCGGTGTTCTTGCACTCGATGCCGCAACTGGCGCTCGTGATCCTGGCGCTCGGCAACCCGCTGGGCGTGCTCATCCAGGTGGTCATGCAGATCCCGAGCCTGCGCCGCCACGGCATCCGCCTGAGCTTCCGCATCGACTGGCACGACCCCGCCCTGAAGGAGACCCTGTCCATCGGCATCCCGTCGCTCGTCGTGACCATCGTGAGCTTCATCACCGTGAGCGTGCAGACCTCCAGCGCGCTGTCCGCCACGCCTGCAGGCGCGAGCGTCACGTACTACACGCGCCTCTGGTACACCCTGCCCTACGCCATCTTGGCCATCCCCATCACCACCGCGATGTTCACCGAGCTGTCCGACGAGGTCTCCAAAGGCGACATGGAAGGCTTCAGGCGCGGCGTCTCGCACGGTAGCTCCCAGATCCTTTTCTTCCTCATCCCCATGACCATCTACCTTGTGGTCTTTGCCGAGCCGCTCATCAAGATCATGGCGGCGGGGCGCTTCACGCCCGACGAGGTGAGCATGACCGCGTCCTACCTGGCCGTGCTCGCCTTGGCGCTGCCCTTCTACGGGGTGTGCACCTACCTGCAGAAGGCCTGCTCGGCCCTGCGGCGCATGCACGTCTTCGCCGCGGCCAACGTCGCGGGCGGCGTCGCGCAGATCGTCTGCTGCCTGTGGCTCACCCCCGTCTACGGGCTCAACATGGTGGCCCTCTCCAGCCTGCTCATCTTCCTCATCGACGACGTCATCACCCTGCTGTACCTGCGCGGCAGCCTGGGTGGCATCGGCATGGGCGCCATTTTGGGTGCCACGCTGCGTTCCTGCGCGCTCGGTGCGGCGGGCGGTGCCGTGGGTTGGGGCATCCTGACCCTCTTGGGCACATGGCTGCCGCTCGGCGGTGGCACCTTCGAGGCGCTCGTGCATACCGTGGCGGCCGGCCTGCCCGCGCTCTTGGTGACCTTTGGCTTGGCCTTGGCGTTCAAGGTGCCGGAGTCCTCGGTGATGCGCAGCCTCGTCGGCCGCTTCCGTCGCTAGGGCGCCCGACCGCGCGAGGCGGCGTCCGTCGGCCTGTGCCTCGTCCGTCTGCCCGCCGCCGTCCGCGTCCGCATTTCCCCCAGTCCTGCGCGCTCGCGCGACTCCTCTGCGGAGGCGTTGCGCGAGCGGCTACACTTATGTGCGTTACACACGTATCTCAGCTGCAGCGCCCAAGGAGGGAGTTCGCATGATCATCCGCGAAACAACGCAACAGAAGGAGTGGTCCGACCTGGTGGACGAGCTCCAGGCACACCCCCTGCAACGTTGGGAGTGGGGGCACTTCAAGGCCAGCACGGGCCCGTGGACGGTGCATCGCCTGATCATCGTGTCAGACGGCGAGCGCGTGGGCGGCGCGCAGGTGCTCGTGCGCAAGATGCCGTTTCCGCTGGGTGCCATCTGCTACGTGCCCCGCGGACCTTTCATGCGTGACCCTGCGCTGCTGGCCCATGCCTGCAATCTGGTTGCCGACTGGTGCCGCCGCAACACCGATGCCGTGAGCGTCAAGATAGAGCCTGCGTCCACGACGCTGGTGCTCGACGACAGCTGGCTGCCATCGGCGCGCGTGCTCTACCCGCAGACCGCGCTCATCGAGCTGGGCCGTCCGGCCGACAAGGTGATCGCGTCCATCCCGAACGAGGCGACGCGCGAGTACATGATCAGGTCCGAGGAGGACGGCGTGCGCGTGCGGCGCGCGACCCTGCAAGACGTGGACACCGTGCTGGCCCTCTACCACGAGTACGCGAACAATATCGGCGCCACGATGCGCGAGGACAACTACTACCGCACGGCCTTCCGTGAGCTGTCGGGCGTCAGCGAGCTGCTCGTCGCCGAATACGAGGGCAACATGCTGGCCTTCCTGTGGACCATCTTCACCGCGGGCTCGACCTTCGAGCTGTGGGAGGGCGTCACGGAGGAAGGCCTGCGCATGCGGGCCAACTACCTGCTCAAGCGCTGCTCCATCCAAGCGGCTTGCGAACGTGGGTCGCAGGTCTACGACCTCAACGGCACGCAGACCGACGGCCGCATGGACTTCAAGCTGATGCTCGTGGAGGGCCCCACCTCGTGGGTCGGGAGTTACGACCGCCCGATCAGCTTGTGGTACAGCATGATGAACGCGGCGTTCAACCTGCGCAGGATCCACAAGGAGCGCGCGGGCAGCCGCCACGAGGCCACCGAGGAATAGCGCAGGGCTCTGTCCTGCCTACGAGGAGTGTTGCAGATGTCCAAGCCACAGGTGAACGATCCGGCCCGTGACCTGCGTGCGGCGATGGCCGAACGCACGGGCACGAGGCGTGATGACTGGTTTTGCGTGTACAAGGCGCGCTACGGGATGCAGGTCGTCTTCGGGGCGTTGCGCGAGCGGTACGGGGTCGGCGAGGTGCTCACGCAGCTGTTCACGTGCTGCACGGCGGTCGCGCCCATCATGAGCGCGGGGCTGTCCCCGCGCTACGTGGACCTGGCCGACGACTCGCTGGCGATCGACGCGAGCCTGCTGTTCCTGGACGGTTCCTCACGCGCACTGCTGCTGCAGCACACCTTTGGCATCGTGCTGCCCGAACGTGACGCCGAGATCGTGCGCGCCGCCCATGCGGCGGGGGCCATTGTGGTGGAGGACTCGGCGCACTGTGTCGGCAGGATGTCGCGTGACGGCGAGGGACGCCCCCTCGCCGACGTCTCCATCCATTCCTTTGGCGTGGAGAAGCAGGTGTCGGACACGTACTTCGGCGGCATGGTGTGGGTGAATCCCGCCATGAACGATCCGGCGCTGCGCGATGCCGTCGTGGCGGCGCTCTCCTCGCTGCCGCCAGTGGACGAGAGTCGCGAGAAGGCGGCCAAGGCCTACCGTAACCAGCTGCGCGTGCTCACCCGCCTGCCACACGAGGCGAGTGAGCGCTTGCGCGCGCGTCTGGTGAGCCGGGGAAGCTTCGAGCCCGCGGTCTCCGACGCCGAGCTTGCTGGCGAGCTGCCGCTGGCGCCGTCTCAGCCGGGTTCTTGGGTCGCAGAGCAGGCCTTGGGTGGCGTGCGCCGCCTTGACGGCATCGAGGCCCGCCGCAGCATCTGCGTGGACGCCTACCTCTCGGTTTTCGCCGATGCCGACGAGAGCCTGACGCGCGACTTGCTCCTGCCTGCCGACCTCCCTGCGCTCTACGGCCAGCCGCTGCTGCGCTTCCCCGTGAGCCTGCCGACGTCGGCGCTGGCAGACCTCGTGCGCACCAAGGTCGCCGAGCGCGGCTTCTACGCTGTCAACTGGGGGCGGCCCCTGCTCTACCCCGGTCCGACGGACCTCGCCGCCTTCGGCTGGGATGGCTCGCTGGAGCTCCTGCCACGCACAAAGCGCTGGAGTCGCGGCATCGTGGGCCTGCCCACCGACCTCGGCCCCGTCCAGGCGCGCGAGCTCGCACAGATGGTGTTGGCGCTCGTCGCGGGCAAGAACAGAGAGAGCATGGCCGCCTCGGCCGTGAGAGGGGAGAGCCCCGTGGCACACAAGCCCGCCAACCTTGCGCTGGTGCGTACCGAAGACGACGTCCGCGCCCGGCTCGTGCCGGTGTGCGTGGGCGGTGACCTGTTGGCCTACGCATACACGCGCGAGTTCCACAAGGAGTACGGCCTGCGTCCCATCGTGCTGTCCTCCATCGACGTGCGCATCACGTCGTCCTCCAAGCACTGCGAGTATCGCGTGGTCCCCGGCATGAATGACGAGGCCACCGTGGTGGAGTACTTGGGCGCGCTCGGCCGCGACCTGGCGAGCCAGGGCAAGGTGGGCCTGGTGCTGGGCTTGGCCGACTGGCAGGCCCGCGTGCTGTCCGCCCACAAGGAAGAGCTGTCCGAGTGGTTCGTGGTGCCCTACATCGATTTTGCCTTGCTTGACGAAATCACGCAGAAGCGTCGCTTCTACGAGCTGTGCGAGGAGCTGGACATCCCGTACCCGCACACCTGGTACCTGCCCTGCCCGCACGAGCACGAGCCGCTCGACACGAGCCAGTTCCCCTACCCGCTCATCGCCAAGCCGTCCAACTCGGCGGCTTGGGATGCCATTGACTTCCCGGGCAAAAAGAAGATCTACGAGATCGAGACGCCCGAGGAGCTCACCCGTGCCTACGAGGCCGTGTGCGCCGGTCCCTATGAGCACGAGCTCATCATCCAGGACTTCATCCCCGGCGGCGACGACGCGATCCGTTCGCTCACGACCTTCTCTGACGCCCAAGGCCGCATGCGCGTGGTGGCGGGCGGTCGCGTGGCCCTGCAGGACCACTCGCCGTTGGCCATCGGCAATCCCGTGTGCATCCTCTCCGAGAAGGTGGACGCAATCATCGAGGGCGCCGAGCGCTTCTTGGCTCGCGTAGGCTATCGCGGCTACGCCAACTTCGACATCAAGTATGACGAGCGTGACGGCAGCTACCGCTTCTTCGAGGTGAACACGCGTCCCGGGCGCAACACCTACTATGTGAGCTTGGGAGGCGTGAGTTTCGTGCGGCCCATCGTGGACGAGTTCGTGCTGGGGCGCGAGGTGCCGTACCGGGAGGCCTACGACCCGTACCTGTACACCATCGTGCCGCCCGTGGTGGTCAAGCGTTCCGTAGAGGATCCCGCGCTGCGCGACGACGTGCTCGCCGCCTACCGCGACGGACGTGCGCACAACCCGCTCGACTACAACGCCGATTGCGTGCAACACAAGCTGTACGCCAAACTCTATACAGAGAACCAGGTACGCAAGTTCAAGAAGTACCTCTGGGACACCGGCGGTAAACAGGCCGACGTGTAGCTTGTACGAACTGACCCTGGAACGACTGCGCCGCCCTCGCCTTTCGGTTGGGGGTGGCGTCGTTTGTTGCCTGGGAGCTTTCGGCTGTGGGGTAACAACCTGTTGCGGCCACGATGTCCGGACGGGGACGGGCGGCGCGCCTCCGAGAACGGGCCGCTTGGCTGGTACGGGGACGGGCGGCGCGGACCGCGACGCCCTCTGACTCCCTGCGCCGAGGACATGCCCCGTGGCCCACGCCGATCCGTCCCCGCGCCAGCAACGTGGTCCGAGCATTGCCGTGCTGCCTCACGGCCAAAGGCTCTGGGGTAACAAGCCTTGTTTTGGGAACACGCATAGCCGAAATGATGAGACTTCTCTTCTTTACCTGTGACGGTTTGGTTTCAGGTTGGTTTCCCGTATTTGAACCCCATGGCAGCAGAAGGGCAGGATTCGGGTATGGCAAGGATAAGGATACTCAAATAGACTATACGAATATTTATATATTGATAACATTTTTAATAGAGTGTGAACTTATTCAAACAACAAAATGAACCGCTTGTCAAGGACCTATTGGTTACCAACCGATGACGGTTTGCACACTGCCGCTGGGCGAACGCGGCTTCACGGAAGCCATAGGGATACTGACGGATGGGTAGAGTAAGCCTATGCACTTCCGCCTTGCGCGGCCGCATGTGTTCGCTGACGGTCAACGCCGTCACAAGAGAATGGAGAGAGTCATGGACACCAAGCTTACTCGTCGTACCTTCATCGGCGCCGCCGGCAGTGTTGCCGCAGGACTCACGCTTGCTGCGTGTGGCGGTGGCGGCCAGCAGGCCTCTACCGGCGCGGCGACCACGGGTGCGGCGGCTACGGGTGCGGCCGCGGGCAACATTGGCGGCGGCACTCTCACGGTGGGCTCTGCGTACGGCCCGTCCTCGTTCGATCCTGCGAACTGCTCGAGCGCCTTCTGCCTGAGCGCCAACTCCAACGTCATGGAGGGCCTGTACAACATCGACTTCCACAACTACGCCACCGAGGCCGGTCTGGCTGCGGGCGACCCGACGAAGGTCGACGACACCACCTTCGAGATCACGCTGCGCGACGGCGCCAAGTTCTCCGACGGCAACGCGGTCACCATCGATGACGTCCTGTACTCCTACGAGCGCGCCAACGCGGCGGACGGCCTGTACAACGCCTTCCTCAAGCCCATCGCGAGCATCGAGAAGAAGGACGACAAGACCATCACCGTCAAGACCAACATCCCCAACTTCGGCCTGCTCAAGGATCGTCTGGCCATCATCAAGATCATGCCGAAGACCCTGGATGCCGACACCGCCGCCGCCAAGCCCGTCGGCACGGGTCCGTGGATGTACAGCGAGGTCTCCGACACCTTCGTGACCCTCGTGCCCAACGAGCACTACAACGGCCCGCACGCTGCCAAGGACAAGGAGCTGCGCATCGACTCGCTCACCGATCCCACCGCGCGTGTCACTGCCCAGCAGGAGGGCACCACGCTGGTCACCGAGTCCGTGCCGCCCGACAGCATCGAGCAGCTCAAGGCCGCTGGCGTGGTCGTGGACGAGGTCAACGGCTTCGGCACCCGCTTCATCATGTTCAACATCAAGAAGGCCCCGTGGGACAACGTCAAGGCGCGCCAGGCCATCATGTATGCCCTGAACACGGACAACATGATCCAGAACGCCTTCAGCGGCATGGCCTCCAAGCCGTCCTGCTACCTTCCCGAGTCCTTCACCAACTACCACAAGGCCTCGGTCGTGTACAACTACGATGTCGACAAGGCCAAGAGCCTGCTGTCCGAGGCCGGCGTGACGCCGGGCGCCCTCGTCCTGCGCACCACGGACAACGCCCAGGTCAAGAGCATGGGTGCCCAGGCCCAGCAGGACCTCAACGCCCTCGGCTTCAACACCGAGCTCATCTCCGACCAGTCTCCCGCGACCTACGCCGCCATCGACCAGGCCGATGACTCTTGGGACATCCTCATCGCCCCGGGCGACCCGTCCTGCTTCGGCGGCGACACCGACCTGCTGCTCAACTGGTGGTTCGGTGACAACGTGTGGATGAAGACCCGTTGCCCGTGGGGCAGCTCCGCGGAGTGGAAGACGCTGAACGAGACCATGAACTCCGCCTTGGCCGCGGACGCCGCCGGTGCTCAGGAGGCCTGGAACAAGTGCTTCGACATCCTGGCCGAGAACGTCGTCCTGTACCCCGTGCTGCAGGTCGTCACTCCCACCGGCTACTGGAGCCCGAAGGCCCCCAGCCCCAAGGGCCAGGCAGTGTCCGACAACTTCGCCGGCATCGGCACCACCGGCGTCCAGCTCACGGACGTCACCACGGTCACGGCGTAAGCACGTTGGCATGAAGCGTGCCGGCTGAGGCACGCATGGGGGAGGCTTGGACAGCGGGATGGACCCAGGTCCAAGCCTCCCTTTGTACTCAAGCAGGGCCGCAGAGGCCCTCCATGCGGGATCGCCGTGCGTCGCACGTGCCGTCCCCAGGTATTGGTTGGTAAGGAGGGAGCATGAACAACCTCATCCGTCTCGTGGGGAGGCGCCTCGTGGCACTCCCCATCATGGCTTTGGGGGTTACCTTTCTGATCTTCTTCCTCATGTCGTTCTCGCCCATCGACCCGGCGTACAAGGCGCTGGGCGAGTCCGCGACACCGGAGCAGATCCAGAAGTACCACGAGGAGTTCGGCCTGGACGATCCCTGGCCGGTCCGCTACGTCCGCTACATGGGTGACCTGCTGCATGGTGACATGGGCACCTACAGCGCCCAGCGCCGTCCGGTGGCCGATCGCGTGGCCTCGGCGCTGCCCGTGACCATGCAGCTCACGTTCTTTGGCCTGTTGTTGGGGACGATCGTCTCGTTCACTTTGGGCGTGCTGGCGGCGTTGTACCGCGACGGATGGCCGGACCAGATCATCCGCCTGCTGTCCATCGCCGGCCTGGCCACGCCGAGCTTCTGGCTCGCGGTGCTGCTCATCCTCATCTTCTCGAGCTTCCTGCACCTGCTGCCCGCCTCTGGCCCGCTGCCCGATCCGGGCAAGGACTTCGGGGGCTACCTGGGGCGCATGCTCATGCCCGCCATCTCCCTCGCCGTGCCGCTCACGGGCCAGATGACCCGCATCGTGCGCACGGCCATGGTCGAGGAGCTCGACCGCGACTACGTGCGCACGGCCAAGGGTTCCGGCCTGCCCAAGGGCGTCATCATCGCGCGCAACGTGCTGCGCAACGCCCTCATCACGCCCGTCACTACGCTCGGCATGAAGATCGGCTACCTCATGGGCGGCGCGGTCGTCATCGAGGTCATCTTCAACCTTCCTGGCATGGGCATGGCCATCCTGGACGGCGTCTCGGGCAACGAGCCGATGCTCGTCATGGGCGTCGTCATCGTGGTGGCCCTTTCGTTCATCATCATCAACATCGTGGTGGACATGCTGTACCTGCTCATCAATCCGAGGATTAGGAGCGTGTAGAGATGGCCACGCGCAAACAAAACGCACAGACGCTGGAGGCCATGGCCGTCCGCAAGCCCAAGCTCTCCGGCATCCGCAACATGTCCCTTCCGTCCAAAATCGCCTTGGGCATCCTCGTCGTCGTGGTGCTGCTCTCCGTGCTTGCGCCCCTGCTGGCCCCCTACGATCCCTACGCGATCGGCATGGCCCGTCAGGCGCCGAGCGCCGAGCACTTCTTCGGCACCGACGACAAGGGCCGCGACATCCTGTCGCGCATGCTCTACGGCGGACGCATCTCGTTGGTGATCGGCTTTGGCGCCA
Organism: uncultured Coriobacteriaceae bacterium; assembly: GCA_902766805.1. GTDB lineage: Bacteria > Actinomycetota > Coriobacteriia > Coriobacteriales > Atopobiaceae > CACXFF01. The sequence goes on from CACXFF010000122.1 coordinate 10,417, forward strand.
CGGCGTTCGCGCTGATCACCGGCTCGATCATCGGCGCTGCCGCCGCGGTCACGCGCAAGGCGATCTCCGAGGTCATCATGCGCATCCTGGACGTCATCATGAGCGTGCCCGGCATCGCCCTGGCTGCCGTGCTGGTGACCATCCTGGGCAAGTCCATCCCGGCCATCATCTTCTCCATCGGCTTCATGTACATGCCGCAGATCGCGCGCATCGTACGAGCCAACATCGTCTCCGAGTACGGTGAGGACTAC
>CACXFF010000123.1 GCA_902766805.1 uncultured Coriobacteriaceae bacterium
GTGCCAGGCACGCTCGCCGTGATGTGCTGGCCGTTGATGTGCAGGTTGTCATAGTTCTTGTCGGTCAGGACGGGCAGGGCATTGTCGGGGTCATTGAAGTTCATGAGGCTCACCGTGTCTTGCGTGTCGTCCACGACATAGGTAAGTCCTTCGTCAGAAATGGAGAGCGAGGTATAGATGTGGCGAGTGGCGCTGATTTCCTTCAGCCTGCCGCCAAGCACGTGCGCGAGCCTTCCCGTGGTGTCGAGGACGGTGCACTCTTCGGTCTCGTGGTTGTAGCCCATGTCAAAGGCAGTGGTGGCTGACAGGGCGCCGTCGTTTTCCTTCTCCCATCCCGCGCGCGTGACGTGCAGGACCTCGATGGGCACGGCCGTATCCCGGTCATCGGCTTCGGGAAGGCGTGCCGCGTAGATGCCGTCTGGGGCGCTGTCCATGGTCTTGATGCTGTGCAGGAGCGACTGTTGGTCGTCGAGGTTGTAGACGATTTGCTCGGACCTGCCATGGCTGTCGTAGGCGACGATGCGCTCGCGTTTGATGACGTCGCTGTCGCTCTCGTACACGACGCCTGCCACGTACACCGTGTCTCCGGAGACACAGACGTCCGTTGCCTTCTCTAGGGGAGAGTTGAGGCGCGCGCAGTTGATGATGCCCGTGAGCTCGTCGTTGCTGTTGAGGATGAGCACACGCTGAGACGCGGAGTCCACGATGGCCGTGATGGTGCCGTTCGAGTCCGCTGCCGTCGGCTCTTGGAAGACGACGCGCGCCCGCGGCGACGGGGGCAACGCCATACCAAAGGTAGCGAGCACGACCAAGATGGCGAGTACGGCAGCTATGACGGACGCCAAGCGCAGGCGGAGCTTCCAGGGGCTTTCTTCGGGCATGGCGCGTCTCCTCTATGTGAAGCCTACTCACCTTCCAGCTGTTGGCGCGCGACGAGGTCGGCGAAGGCGCCCTGGGCGGCCACAAGCTCGTCGTAGCTGCCGTTCTCCACGATCTTGCCGTCTTCCAACATGATGATGCGATCTGCGTGGCGGATGGTGGAGAGACGGTGCGCGATGACCACGCGCGTGCAATTGAGGTTCTCGAGCGCATCGCTCACGTGGCGCTGCGTGACGTTGTCCAGCGCGGACGTCGCTTCGTCGAGCATGAGGAACTTGGGCTTGCCGCACACGGCGCGGGCGATGAGGATGCGTTGGCGCTGCCCGCCAGAGACGCCGCCCGAGCCCTCGCTGAGCAGCGTCTGCATGCCCATGGGCATGCGCCGGATGTCATCGGCTATGCCGGCTATCTCGGCGGCCTCCCACGCGTCATCGAGCGTGGCCCTGGGGCTGGAGACGGTGATGTTCATCAGGATGTCTCCCGAGAGCAGGCGACCGTTCTGCATGACGACGCCAATCTGGCGGCGCAGCGACCTGATGTCGATGCCCGTGATGTCTTGGCCGTCATAGTAGATGGCGCCCTTTGACTGCTTCTCGAATCCCAGCAGGAGGCGCATGAGCGTGGACTTGCCGCAGCCCGTGCGCCCCACGATGGCCACATACTCTCCGGGACGGATGCGCAGCGACACGTTGTCGAGGACGAGCGGCGTGTTGGCCGAGTAGCGGAAGGACAGGTTGCTCACTTCGATGCCGCCCCTGACCGACTCGATTTGGCGCTGGCTCTCGACGGCTTCGGGAACGGCCTTCATGACCGGCTCGATCAGCTCGAGCAAAGGACGCATGGTCGCGACGGTCGTGGCGGTGCTGGAGAGCATGGCCAAAGAGCCCGAGACGGAGCCAAACGCCGTGTTGAACGCCATGTAGTCTGCGGTGCTCACGTTCGTGCCCGCAGCGATCCAATACATGATGACAGTGCCGAGCGATGCTATGAGGGGGATGAGCGCGGGGGCGGCGAGCAACAGGGCGGGACGCTGGTAGGTCGCCGCGGAGGTCTCTGCGTAGGTGTGCGCCCAATGGGCAAAGGAGCGGCTTTCGGCACCTGCGAGCTTGATCTTTTGGATGCCCTGCAGGATCGAGGGGGTGAGGCCGCTGAGCTTGGTCTGAGCGTTCATCTGGATGCGCAGGTAATTGGTGGTTTGGAGGGTTGACGTCACCGTGGCGGCCAACTCGACGAGGGTGATGGCGATCGCCGGGAGCGTCAGCTGAGGTGCGAACGAGACGAGCTGGAAGACGTAGAGCAGGGAAAGCATGCTGCTGAGGCCTGTGGTTATGACCGAGAGCGAAAGGATGTCGACCAGCTGCGACATGCCCGAGACACGGCGCGCCAGGTCTCCTGCGGCGTAGTTCTTGAAGAACGTGGGCGGCAGGAGCAGGATGCGGGCGTAGGTGGCGGACTCGATCTGGAACTTCAGCTTGGTGGAGATGCGTTCGGTGATGACTGACGCCGTGATGTGCATGAGCGCCTGCGAGAAAGAGGTGCCGATGAGCAGGGCGGCGATGGGCAGGATGAGCGAGGGCTCTCCCGAAGGTATGATGCGGGCAAAGAGGAGCTGGGTGACGACGGGTGGCAGCAAGCCGATGATGGTGGCGAAGAGCGTCGAGCCAAACACCAGCAGGTAGTCAGCAAGGTCCAGCGAGCTCATCATAAATCTGGCGACGTCGGTGATCGTCAGCGCCCGCTGGGGCAGGGGCCGGTAGAAGCAGAGGGCCTCCGGGTTGAGGTTCTTCATCGTCTTGCGACTGATCCTGACCTTGGCGCGGGTCGAGGGGTCGGTGTAGGCATAGCCTTTGGGGGCGCAGGGGAGCAGCGCGACGGGCGTGCCGTCGGTGGTCGTTGCCAAGTACGCGCCGATGGCGTCTTTCCACCAAAGGTCCTCCAGACGCACGGGACGCCGCATGACACCGCTCGGGCGCGCGGCCCAGTCCGCTCGGTCTATCGGGTCGACGATGTCTTCGGGTGCATCCTTTGCCTGCACTCCGTAGTACGCGAGGATTTCCGTGATGGCTGCATCTGCCGCCGCCGTCTTGTCGACAGACAGGCGCGGCATCTTGTTGCGACTGAGCACGGACGCGGCAAGGTCGGCGTAAGCGTTCTCGAGCTCTTTCTCGTCGAGGCGCCTGCGTGTCTTGATCTGTTCTTCGAACCAGCTCATCGGCGCTCTCCCTAGTTGTTCCGCACGAGCTCGGCGTAGGCACCGCCGGCTGCCAGGAGCTCTTCGTGGGTGCCGCGCTCGACCACCTTGCCGTTGTCGAGCACGATAATCTCGTCGCAGTCACGTATGGTGGACAGGCGGTGCGCCACCACGATGCAGGTGATCTCGCGGCTGCGGATGGCTTCGATCACGTGGCCTTCCGTCTTGGCGTCGAGCGCGCTCGTCGCCTCGTCCAGGATGATGATGGTGGGGTCTTGGGCCAGCACGCGCGCGATCTCCAGACGCTGGAGCTGTCCGCCGCTGAAGTTGCGTCCGCCCGAGATGAGCTTCTCGTGGTAGCCGTTGTCGCGCTGCATGATGTCCTGATGGATGTCTGCGTCGCGGGCGGCCATGATGACCTCGAAGTCCTCGATGGAGTTGTCCCACAGGCGAATGTTGGAGGCGATGCTGTCCTCGAAGGTCACGATGTCCTGGTCCACGACTGCCAGAGAGCCGCGCAGACGGTCCTTGGGCAGTTCTGCGATGGGCGTACCGTCGAAGCGCACCTCGCCTTCCCAGGGCTGGTACAGGCCGCTCACCAGCTTGGCGATGGTGGACTTGCCCGAGCCAGAGGTGCCCACGAGGGCGACCCACTCTCCGGGGCGCAGCGTGAGCGAGAAGTCATCAATGAGCGCGGGTTCGAGAGGGGAGTAGCCGAAGCTCACGTGGTCGATCTCGATGCTACCGGAGAGCTTGCTGTGGTCCGCGTCGTCGTCGAACTCCTCCAGCTCCTCGGGAACGTCAGCCGGGTACTCCATCACGTCCTGAACGCGCTCCATGGACGTGCGCATCTCTTGGATCTGCTGTCCCAACATGATGAGCGAGTCCACGGGTCCCACGAAGCTCGACAGGAAGCCCTGGAACGCGAGCAGGGAGCCCACGGTGAACTCGCCAGTCATGATGAAGTAGGTGCCCAGGAGCAGCACGATGATGTTGGCCATCTGGGTGAGCATGCCCGGCACGGCGCCCAGGTAGAGGTTCGTCTTGGCGAAACGCACCTCGACGTCGTTCAGCAGTGCCTGGTAGCCAGACCAGCGCTCGAAATAGCCCTCTTCGGCGCCAGAGGCCTTGATGGTCTCGATGGTCTCGATGCCCGCGATGGTGACGCCATAGAAGATGCCGGCGTCCCTCATCTGCTGGCGTGTGACGTTGACGCGCTGCTTGGAGATGTAGTTGGCCATGAACGAGTTGAGCAGGACCGTCGTGAGGCCGACGAGCGTGAGCTTCCAGCTGTACGAGAGCATGATGCCCAGGTAGAGGAAGAGCAGCAGGGTGTTGAGCAGCGAGGGGGCGAGCTGCTCCATGAGCGTGGAGGCGATGGTCTCGTTGGACTCCTGGCGCTGCTGCAGGTCACCTACCATGCGCTGAGCGTAAAAGCCCACGGGCAGGTGCAACAGGTGCCACATGAAATGCGCCGAGCTCACCACGGCGAACTTGCCGCGGATGCGGTTCAGGTAGACGGCCTGGGCAACGCCTACCCCAGTCTGGATCAGGATCATCAGGCTCATGATGGTGATCAGGGGAATGAGCCATTCGGGGTTCTCTCCCGTGAGCACGTGGTCCATGAACACCGATGAGAGCGCGGTGCTGACCATCGTCGCGAGGGTGACGATGGTTGATGCCAGGGCCACGAAGGCTATGGGCGTCCCCATGCCCTTCAGGCGGCTGCGCACGAACTCGATGACGCTTTTGGGGGAGCCTCCCGGCTCGAAGGCCTCGGTGGGCTCGAACATGAGCGCGATGCCCGTGAAGCTCCGGTCGAACTCCTCCATGCTGACGCGCACCGCGCCGCGGGCGGGATCGTTGAGGTAGGCCCATTTGCCGCGGAAGCCGTCGAGCACAACGAAATGGTTGAAGTTCCAGAAGAGGATGCAGGGGTATGTGCCCTTGTTGCGGATGCCTTCCATGGAGAAGGTGAAGCCGCGTGCCTCCATGCCGTAGGTGCGTGCGGCCTTGAGCACGTTGGCCGCCTTGGAGCCGTCACGCGACACGCCGCATTCCACGCGAACCTTCTCCAGAGGTTCCCAGCGGCCGTAGTGCGCCAGTATCATGCACAGGCATGCTGCGCCGCATTCGGTGGCTTCCATCTGCATGACGACGGGGACATTGCGGACGAGGCTCGTGCTCGGGGCGTTGTTGGCTGCCATGTTTGCCCCTATCGATTGCCCAGCACGAGCGTGAAGGGCACTGTCTCGCTGACGATGATGGTGACGGGAACGGGGCGCACCTCTTCGCCGATGCCATCCACCTCTCTGGGCAGCGTGAGGTCGACCTCGTAGTTCCAGTCGTTCAGCGTGAGCGAGTCCACCAGGTAGTCGCTGTTGATGAGACCCCGGACCTCGGCTTTGGAGACGGGGAGCTCGTCGCAGACCGCGGCGGTCGCCGTGATGTCCAAGACCGAGGCTTCGGCGCCGCCCGCCTGGATCTTGTGGGCGGTGCTCTCGTCTACCCAGCAGAGGACCTGGTTGCCCGTGATGATGCCCGTCAGCTCCACCGTGGTGGGGATGACGGCCATCGCGGACCAGATGGCGATTCCTGCGAGCAGCAGCAGGCTGGCGAGGAGCACGACCCAAGCGCTGGGGTTGGTGACCTTGATGTACCTGTCGAGGTCGTCAGCGCTCGCGATGCGGCTCATTGCGGAGCGTCGGAAGATACTTGTGCCTTCGTTGCGCGTGTCTGCCATGGGTGACCTTCTCCCTGTGCTGGGCAAAGCGTGTCGTGACGGGCCTGGAACTGCGGCAGTGCGAGGTGGTCCTGCGGCCAGGCGTGATTCTCGGTACTGCTGAGCGGGAGCGCTCTGGAAAATAGTAACATGTGCGTCCGCCGCGGTTTTGTAAGAAAGGTCACGTCCCGGGCA
>CACXFF010000124.1 GCA_902766805.1 uncultured Coriobacteriaceae bacterium
ACTGATTGCAGGCGATGTACACACCGGTCTCGGAGTCTTTGGAGTAGCTCATCACGGGCATGTTGTCGAAAAGCACGTTGATGGACTCCTTGAGCTCTGCGATCTCCCTGGCCGTCTGCGCCTCGCGTTCCGCCACGCTCAGCTGCTGGCCGAGCTGGCGCTTTTCGCGGTAGTTGTCCACCATGATGACGGTGGAGACCCCCATCAGCATGATCGAGACGATCGAGTACAAGGTGTTGGTCTTGCTCACGTGCTGCGCCTGCTCGTGCAGGAAGTTCTCACGCGCCTCAGGCGCCATCTCCCCCGTGTCCGTGCCGGGATGCGCCTGGTGGTACTGGAAGATGCGCTTGGCCGCCTCGTCCGCCGCCTGCTCGGTGGCGCGCGAGACCCACATCATCGACGCGAAGAGCACGAGCATGAGCAGCACAATCCATACGACGGGACTCTGCGCGTAGGTGCGCCCCCGGTCGCGTCGTGCGAGGTAGCGGAAATAGGCGAGCCCCAGCAGCGCCCAGGCGATGAAGAGGAAGTAGGACTCGGTCTCCATGGCTTGGAAGGGCAACAGTCCAGGGATGAGCAGCAGCAATACGAATACCGCCATCAGCACCATGCCCAGGGCGCCCGTCCACACCTCCCGGCGTTGGCCGTCACGGCGCGCGCTGAGGAAGACGGCGTGCGAGATCAGGCCATAGATGATGCTCGCGCAGAGCGTGGTCACGTCGACGATCCAGCCGATGGCCGTCCTGCCCAGGAAGGGAACGAGGATGGACATCCCAATGACCGCATAGATCGCCTTGTGGGGAATGCCACGCCCGTTGAGCTCCGCGAGCGCCTGCGGGGCCTCCCCCTCCCGGCCCGCCGCATAGAGCAGGCGGCTCAGCGCCAGCAGGTTGCCGATGAGGCTGGTGAGGATCACGGCAAAAAGCGCCAGCATCAGGATGACGACGCCCGGCATGCCCAGGTAGTGCTGGACGACGTAGAACGCAGGCACGGCCTTGAGGCCCTCGAGGTTGCCCATGTCCTGGATGTAGGCCAGCCAGCTGTCGTACTCGGGCGGATACGCGGAGATAGAGAGCAGGGAGACCAGCAGGTAGAGCAGCGTGGTGAACAGCACGGACCAGACCAGGATGCGCCGGATGCGCCGAACGGGGAACGCGTACTCCTCGGAGAAGTGCGAGACGTTCTCGAAGCCGATGAAGGCCCAAGGGGAGATGACGGCGATGCGCACGATCTGGCCCAGGGCGCTCGAGCCCTCCACGTAATACGGGGTGTAGCTGAAGCCGCTCTCATGGCGTAGGAGCACGACGACGGCGCAGAGCACGAAGCCCGCAGTGAAGACCGGCGCGGCGACGCTCATGACGGCATTGGGCGCACGGGTGCTGCGGGCGCAGAGCAGGCCGATGAGCGCCACGGCGCACATGGAGAGCAGGGCCTCGCCCATCCACACCTCGTAGCCAAAGATCTGGTAATGGAAGCCGAACTGGAAGGTCTCGCCCAGGAAGAAGCGGGCGAAGAGCGGCAGCGACGTCATGTTGGCACACAGGATGGCCAGGTAGGTGAGCAGCACGAACCAAAACGCCAAGAAGCCGAAGTCCTTGCCTCCCACGCGCTTCTCGAAGGCGTAGATGCCGCCGGCGTCGGGCGCCTTGCAGATCATGGCCTGGAGGTTCCAGGTGATCACGAAGATGATGCCCATGCCGATCGCGAGGCCCAAAGCCGTGCCCAGGATGCCCGACTTGAGCAGGTAGGTGTTGCAGGTGACGATGAGGGAGCCCCAGCCGATGCTGGTACCGATAGAGAAAGCCCAGATGCCGAGCGGGGTGAAGGTCGGCTTGAGGCCGTCACGCCGAGTCTCTTCCTGTGCCGACGGACGCTCTGTGCGGACCCCCTCTAACATGGAACTTCCCCCCCCCAGAAAGGCAGAACCTTCAAATACTTTAACTATACTCCGTGTCCCCCTTTATGCTGCCAGCAATCGGCCACGGGCACCATTTTCGAGGCGCCGCGGCAGGCCAGGGTAATCGGCGGATCTCGCAGGCTTCGAGCACGAGGCCAAGGACTTGGCAGGGCGCGCTCTTGGACGGGCGGGACGCAGACAAGCGCCGGGACGCCCTGCGTTACGTGTCCAACACGTCGGACGAGTTGTTGCGCGTGTACGGCGCCACCGCGCGCAGGGCGGCGTCGCGGGCCTCGCGCGCATGGGTCACATCGCGCAGCACGAAGCGCATCTTGCACCAGATGCCGTACTCCCCGACCTGCGTCACCAGCAGCCAGGGGTCCTTCTCCAGCGGCGCCACCTTCTCCACGGCCTCCTTGGCCAGCAGCTCCATCCTGTGCAGCATCGCGTCGATGTCGCGGCCGTCGTTGTTGAGCACCACCACGCTCGACACGAGCATGCATGGCTTGACCTGCACGACCTCGGTCGAGCCGATCACCGCGTTCGGGATGAGGTGCACGTTGTTCTCGTAGTCCTTGACCACGGTCTGGCGCCACGACACGTCCTCCACGATGCCGTCGGTGCTCCCCACGATGATGTGGTCACCCGGTTGCACGATCTTCATCAGGGTGATCTGCAGCCCGCCGATGAAGTTTTTTATCGTGTCCTGCAGGCCGAGCGACAGCGCGATGCCGCCGACGCCTAGCGCGGTGACCAAGCCGTTCACGTCTATCCCGAAGCACGAGGACAGCATGATGGAGACGCCAATCGCCCACACCCCGATGCGCGCGATGTTGATCAGCAGGCTGCTCGAGCGCAGCGGCACGCCGTCGGTGCTCAGGACCTTGCTGATGAGGCTGGCCGCCAACCGTGCGGCGATGAAGGTCACGAGAAGGATGAGCGCCGCCACGAGGATCGCGTGCAGCCAGCTGCCCGCCGCAGACGCGCTGATCCAGTCGATGAATTCCTGCATGGCATGCCCCCGTCTCTCGTCGCACGGACACAAGGCTAGCGCATCTGCCGTCCCAATGGAACGACAGCGCGAGGCACGTATCAATCGAGGTCCCCTCTTACGCACTTGCCCCGCATGACGACAGCGTCGGGGACGATATGGTGAATCTCGTAGGGATCCATGCTGAACAGGTCTTGGCCCAACACCATAAAGTCGGCGGACTTACCTGCTTCTATGGAGCCAATCTGGTCGCTTAGCCTCAATGCCTTCGCCAACCGTGTGCGCGTGAAGGTCTATGCCCTCCCGGTTCAGCTCGCTCAAGAGCTTGTACAGCCGACCCTCGGACAACATCGTTCCGCCGGTCGTGCCCGTGTCGTTGTATGGCTCCACGAGCTTTGCCGTGTGCGCTCCGTGAGTCCCGTCAATCATTATTTGAGCCGAACACTGTCATGAGCCGTCCTGACGGAAATGGTGCCGACCATGCGCTCGGCTGTGGCCACGTATGGCATCCTAACAGCAAGCGATAAGCGACGAACAAAAAGGCTGGATGGTGCTCCATGAAGCAGGTTGGCAAACCTTCTCAGATGACGGTGTTCGACGCGCTGTACTCGA
>CACXFF010000125.1 GCA_902766805.1 uncultured Coriobacteriaceae bacterium
CGGATACCCAACCATGGTACGCCCAACGCGCCGCAACACGCGCCAACAAAGGCAAGCGGCCCCACGGCGGCGTACCGACAGGCCGCGGCTCTTTCAAAAGACTTGTGTGATTGGCCCTGAAAACACCATCACACACAATTGTTAAAGACCGGCCCATCTGGCCTTCCCGTTGGTCCGAACTTTGATGATCGCCCCTCCCCCGCCGGCGTACGCTGCGCGGCGAGGGGCACGCTGATAAGGACACCTTTGACGGCCACGGGCGCGGCCGTGGCGCCCCTCCCGGGACTCGCCCCGGCGGGTGGCCGCCCGCCGGGGCCCTGGCGACCGCGTCCGTGGCAGAGTGGAGAGAACCATGGGCAACGGCACGACAGCGAAAGGAAGGAAGAGCGGGACGACAGCGAAAGGGAAGAAGAGGCCAGAGGGCCGCAGGAACCTGTCGACGCTGCGCGAGGCGGCGGGGCTGCCGGAGGGCTACCGCGTCACCAGGTACCAGCCCGGCGAGGGCTGCGACCGCATGTGGGTCGAGAAGGTCGGGGAGCCCGACCGGGCCTGCCCCAGGTGCGGGGCCAAGGGGCACCCGAACGGGCACTACCGCCGCAGGGTCTGGCACGTACCCTTCCGGGGCGGCGCCCAGCTCTGCCTGCTGCTCGACCAGGCGAGGCTCAGGTGCCCCGTGTGCGGGAGGTGCTGGTCGGACGGCCACGAGGGGCTCGTCAGCGAGATCAGCCGCCACATGACCGGGGCGGTCGTGGAGGGCATCAAGCTGGACCTCATGGCGCGCAGGAGCGTCAAGGGGTGCAGCCAGACGTGGGGCCCAAGCAGGCACCTCGTCAACAAGGTGGTCGAGGCGGCGTTCGTGGACTGGCAGTACATGCCTGCCACCCTGTGCATCGACGAGCTCAAGGCCGACACCGACGCCGGGAAGATGGCGATAGGCATCTACGACGGCGACGCGGGCAACATAATCGAGCTGCTGCCCGACATGCGCAGGCAGACGGTGGACTGGTTCTTCGACGGCTTCTCCGCCGAGGAGCGCGCCAGGGTTCGCTACTTCTGCTGCGACATGAGCGCCGAGATGATCGCCGTGCAAAGGCGCTGGTTCCCGCACGCGAAGCTCTGCCTCGACAGGTTCCACGTCACCAAGCTCGCCAACGAGGCGCTGCGCGACGTGCGCCGCCGCGTGGAGGCCGACGAGGCCGTCCCCGCCGAGCTGAGGCGCGAGCTCAAGGGCTCGTGGAAGCTGCTCGCCATGGGGCGCGAGAAGCTGCGGGCGGCCGACGACAGGTACGCCATGGACATGGCCGAGAAGAGGGCGAGGCTCCAGCTCGCCCTCGACCTCGCGGACAAGGAGCTCGACTCCTTCCCCGGCATGCGCGTCCACGAGTCCGGGGCATCGAGGCTGGGGCGGCTGCTGTCGCTCTCCGACGAGCTGCGCGTCGCCCACGCACTCTGCCACGACCTTAACGCCATCCAGAGGGCCGGCAGCTCCGGCTGGTGGGACGGCATGCCCAAGGAGCTCGAGAGGTGGCGCTCCTTCTGCAGGCAGAGCGGCGTCCCCGAGATGGCGAGGCTCCAGCGGACGGTCCGGAGGAACGAGGAGGGCATCCTGAACTCCTACCGCTACGGCAAGACCAACGCCGTCGCGGAGGGCATCAACAACTCCATCAAGCTCACGAAGCGCAAGGGCTACGGGATCCGCAGGTTCGAGGCCTTCCGCAGGCGCGTGCTGCTCGCCCTCGGGCTGGGGCGCGTCGAGGTGCTGCGGCTCTCCATCCGCGACGTCTCCGGGGAGGTGTAGGCCATGCTCACCGTGGGAGAGCTGAGGGACGCCCTGGAGGGGCTTCCTAGCAACTGGCCGGTCGAGGTCGCCCTGGAGGTCGTCTGGGCATCCGGGGACGAGGAGGCCGTGCTCGCCGTCCTTGACGCCGAGTCCGTCGCACCGCACGAGGTCGTGCCCGGAATCGGCCACCTTGCCATCGCCGCCCGCCTCGAGCTCCTGGACACCTAGGCAGCCGCCGGAAGCCGAGTGAGGGGGCGGTGCCGTTCGCCGACTGACGCAAGTTAACGATGCGAGAGGGCGGGCGCCACCCGTGCGGCCCCCGAGGGGGCCGGCCTCGGCATGCGCCGATACGGCCCCAAGGAGGCCCGAACGGAGCTGATTCAGGAATGAAATCAACGAATAATCCCAGCTAGATAGCACTTTTCGACACTCAGAACACACTAGTTAATTACAAGAACC
>CACXFF010000126.1 GCA_902766805.1 uncultured Coriobacteriaceae bacterium
CGTGGCGGGGTCGAGGTACATGTTGTCTGCGAAGCCCTCGGCGTGCGCCTCCACGGAAGGATAGAGGCTCATGGCGTAGTTGAGGCCGGCCTTGATGTTGCCGGTGCCATGTGGCGCGGCGCGGTCATACTCGGCGACCTTGAGCGCCACGGGCTTGACGCCACCCGAGTAGTACGGGCCGACCGGTGTCACGAGGATGCGGAACTGATACTCGGTCGCTGGCTTGACGCCGATGACGTCGCCGGTGGCGATCATGAAGGGACGCACGTAGAGCGTGGCGCCCGAGCCAAAGGGCGGCACCCACGCGGCGTTGGCCTGCACGACCTGCTTCACCGCGTCCACGAAGCGGTCCTCGGGGAAGGCCGGCATGCAGATGCGGCGCGCGGAGTCGGCCATGCGCTGGGCGTTGAGCTGCGGGCGGAAGCACACGATGCGTCCGTCTTGGGTGGTGTAGGCCTTGAGCCCCTCGAAGACCTCCTGGCAGTAGTGGAAGATGCCGGCGCACTCCGAAAGCGTGAGCGTGTGGTCGGGCGTGAGGGTGCCCTCGTCCCATGCTCCGTCCTTGTACCAGCTCACGTAGCTGTAGTCGGTGGGCATGTACGCAAAGGTGAGGTTGCCCCAGTCAAGGTTCTTCTTTTCCATGTGCTCCTCCTTCTCGGGCGTCAGGTGTGCCCTATGCTAATCCCCACGCGCTGTACGTGCGGCGCATTGGCACAAGGCCGAAACACAGGGGACGGTTTCGGCCCTGCGTTCCTCGCCGTGGAGGCCTTTGCGGGTGGGGTGCTCGGTCCTCTTGCCTGCCGTGATGGCTTGGCGGACACAAGGAATCGGGCTGTGACGGGGGCAGGGGAGCGCTCGTTGGACGGTGTTGGTGCCCGCTGTTCACGGCGCCTCCATACCCCAAAACCGCCCGCGCGTCACGCCTGTCCGTCTGCGAATCGGCCAACGTGTCGGCGGATGATTTGATTGCCATCTGAGCCCGCGTGCGGATATCATGGGGTAGCTAGCTTTGCCCAACCTTGGAAGAAAGGATATGCCATGGGTAAGAGGTCCACGGAGGAGCTGACGCTCACGTATGACGAGCTGATCGAGCACCTGCAGAACAACCATGCCATCTACATGCGCAGGGGCTCGAATGTTTATTACATTACCGACGCCAACGAGCACTACTGGCGCGCGCAGGATACGAGCAAGCTCAATCACAAGGGCCACTACACGGACTGCTCCGACCTGTGCCCCACGCTGAGCGAGTTCCTGTCCATTCCGTTCCTCGGCGGCGCCAAGATTGCCGACGTGTTCCAGGAGCTCCACTTCTTCGCCTCCATCCCTGGTGAGAAGGAGTAGCGTCTGCACGGTGCTGGCACGCTGCGTCTAGACTCGGCGCGGGACCTTCGGGTCCCGCGTTTTTTGTTGCGTGGGTGCGCGGGTTCGTCGTGCAGGTCGTGCGTGGGTGCGCCGCGCAGGGCAGACGCGTGCCGCGCGTGGTGCGGTCGAGGCACGGTGCGCGGCGAGCGCTTCTTGCGCCGGGGGCTAGCGCGTGGCATGCGACGAGGCGCTCCTTTTGCGCCCCCTTCACCCGCGCGGGGCAAGCTCGCGTATACTGGCAGGCGCACAACGATCGGATTGGAGTTGCCATGGCGCTCATCAAGACCCCCGTCAAGGGCATGCAGGATTTCCTTCCCGCGGACATGCGGCTGCGCGAGCACGTCCTCAGCGCGATCAAAACCACCTACGCCACCTACGGTTTCTCGCTCATGGAGACGCCGGCGATGGAGCACATCGAGAACCTCACTTCCAAGCAGGGCGGCGACAACGAGAAGCTGATCTTCAAGGTGCTCAAGCGCGGTGCCGACCTCGCGCGCGCACTCGACAAGCTTCCGGATGCCGAGCTGGCCGACTCAGGCCTGCGCTATGACCTCACCGTCCCGCTGGCCCGCTACTATGCCGCCAACTCCGGCCAGCTTCCCGCGCCGTTCAAGGCGCTGCAGATAGGGAGCGTGTGGCGTGCCGACAAGCCGCAGAAGGGGCGCTTCCGCCAGTTCACGCAGTGCGACATCGACATCCTGGGCGACAAGTCCAACCTGGCCGAGATCACCTTGCTCGAGGCCACTGCCCAGATGCTCTCGGCACTGCTGGGGGAGGTCGACATCCGCGACTTCACCATCCGCGTCAACGACCGCCGCATCCTCATGGGTGCTGCGCTGGCTTCGGGCTTCGCGGCCGACGAGGTGCCGGGCGTGCTCATCTCGCTGGACAAGGCCGACAAGATTGGCTGGGACGGCGTGGCCGACGAGCTCAAAGCCAACGGTTTCGCTGCTGACGTCGTCGACCCGTACGTGGCGCTTTTCGCGGACAGCGAAGGCGTCGGGGTGGACGAGTTCTGCGCGCCGCTCGTGGGCTCCGCGCTGGACGAGGCCGTCGTGACCAACCTCTCGCAGATTGTCGCCACCGTCACGCCGCTGTTGCCCGCAGGCGCCAAGCTGGTCTTTGACCCCACGCTCGTGCGCGGCATGGGCTACTACACGGGCCCAATCTTCGAGGTGGGGCTGGATGGCTACGGCTTCTCGGTGGCCGGTGGCGGTCGCTACGATGAGATGATCGGCAAGTTTTCGGGCCAGGACACGCCCGCCTGCGGCTTCTCCATCGGCTTCGAGCGCATCATCACCATCATGAAGGACCAGCTCGGCGCCGCAGGCGCGGCAGTCGCGGAGGGTTCGGTCGCCATCCTCGTGGCTGCAGGCGTGGATGCCACGCAGAAGGCCCAGGCCTTCGCCCACGCCGCCGAGCTGCGTGCCGCTGGCAAGACCGTCACGGTCGTGCCGCTGCGCAAGAACCTCGGGCGTCAGATCGCCGAGCTTGAGGCCCAGGGCTACCAGGAGTTCGAGAAGGTCCGTCCCCAGCGTGCCTAGCCTCTTGGGCCCGGCAAGGCGGCTCGCGGCCGACGCCCTCGCCCTGCACGCCTAGCCTCTGGTCGGAGCATCTGGGCTTCATCTCGACCGACTGCGTCCGCCCCCAGCGCGGCTAACCCACGAACGCAAATGGCCCCGCCACCCACGCGCACGCTAGGTGGCGGTGTCGCGAGCTGCGCTCCATAGGCCCGCTCCGGCCGCGTTTCGTTGCATGCCTGTTGCACTTTGGGAGTGGCGCAGCTCCTTTTGATACGCTTGCAGACGCTTTATCCAGCTAAAGCGTACAAAGGAGAGACCTCATGAATACGTTGTCGCGCCGCAGCTTCCTGCTCGCCACCGCCTCGGGCATCGCCGGCTTGGGCCTTGCCGCGTGCGGCGGCTCCAACCAGGCTGCCACCACTAGCGCTGCCACCACCGCGGCCGCTGCCGACCCCACCACCCCCAGCGCCGGCTCGGAGTTCATTGTGGGCTTCGACCAGGCCTATCCCCCCTACGGCTACGTGGATGACAAGGGCGAGTTCGCTGGCTTCGACCTGGATCTCGCTCAGGCTGTGTGCGCGGCCCAGGGTTGGACCTACAAGGCCGAGCCCATCGACTGGGATGCCAAAGACACCCTCATCAACTCGGGCGCCATCACCTGCATCTGGAACGGCTTCACCATCGAGGGCCGCGAGGAGAACTATACCTTCACCGAGCCGTACATGCTCAACGCGCAGGTCGTGGTCGTCAAGGCCGACTCCGCGGTCAAGGCCCTGGCCGACCTCGCGGGCAAGACCGTCGTGACCCAGACCGATTCCTCTGCCTATGAGGTGCTCGGCGACTCGCAGGCCAAGCTTGCGGCCACCTTCAAGGCGCTGGAGACCCGTGCGGAGTACAACACCGCGTTCATGGAGCTCGAGTCTGGCGCCGTCGATGCTGTCGCCTGCGACCTGTCCATCGCCAAATACCAGGAGGCCGCCAAGCCCGGCGCCTACGTGACGCTGTCCGAGAAGCTCTCTGAGGAGCACTACGGCGTGGGCTTCAAGCGCGGTCAGACCGCGATGGCCGACGCCGTCACCGCCGCGCTCAAGAAGCTCGACTCCGAGGGCAAGGTCAAGGAGCTCTGCGACAAGTACGCCAGCCAGGGCATCTCCTACGACAACTGGTGCCTCAAGTAACAGTTCTCGTCCCATCTGCGCCGGCCACGTCTCCCGCACGCGCGGGATGGCGTGGCCGGCGCGCTCGAGGTCCCGATCCGAAAGGTCGCGCATGTCCTTCGAAACCATGCTGCAGATGTTGGCGGGAGGCTTCGTCACCTCCCTGAAGATCTTCGTGTTCACGCTGGCGGGCGCCCTGCCGCTGGGCATCCTCGTGGCGCTCGCGCGCATGAGCAAGTTCAAGCCCTTGGCGTGGGTCATGCGCATCTACATCTCCATCATGCGCGGCACCCCGCTCATGCTGCAGATGTTCGCCATCTATTTCGTGCCGTACTACGTCTTTGGCATCCCGCTGAACACCGACTCCAAATGGGTCGCGACCATCGTGGCATTCATCATCAACTACGCTGCGTATTTCGCCGAGATCTTCCGCTCGGGCATCCAGTCCATACCGGTGGGGCAGTACGAAGCGGCCGACGTGTTGGGCTACACGCCCTTCCAGACCTACAGCATGATCGTGCTGCCGCAGGTCTTCAAGCGCATCCTGCCCGCCATGGGCAACGAGATCATCACGCTCGTCAAGGACACGTCGCTCGCGTTCTCCATCGGCGTGGCCGAGATGTTCTCCACGGCCAAGGCCCTCGTGGCGAGCCAGGTCTCCATGATGCCGTTCGTGATCGCGGCGGCCATCTACTGGGTCTTCAATTTCGTGGTGGAGATCATCCTCGGGCGCATCGAGAAGCGTCTGGACTACTACCACGACTAACGCGCCTACGTGCAGCTGCCCGCGCGGGCCGCAGCCTGCTCGCGCCATGAAGGAGGAACGCAAATGAGTGAGCCCACGCCGGTCGTGCGTCTGGCAAACGCCCACAAGAGCTTCGGCGACAACCAGGTGCTCAAGGGCGTCTCGGTGGAGGTCAAGCGCGGTGAGGTCGTGGCCATCATCGGCCCGTCCGGCGGCGGCAAGTCCACGCTGCTGCGCTGCGCCACCCTCTTGGAGACGCTCGACGACGGTGAGCTGAGCTTCGGCGACCTTGCGGTGACGCGCAGCGAGGGTGGGCGCGCGGTCTATGCCGGCAAGGACGTGCTGCTGCAGGCCAAGAACCGCTTTGGCCTCGTGTTCCAGAACTACAACCTGTTCCCGCACTGGACCGTCCTGCGCAATGTCTGTGACGCGCCGGTCACGGTCCAGAAGCGCGACCGCGAGCAGGTGGAGCAGGAGGGCCGCGAGCTGTTGGCCAAAATGGGCCTCACCGGGCACGAGGACAAGGTCCCCTGCGAGCTGTCGGGCGGTCAGCAGCAGCGCGTGAGCATCGCCCGCGCCCTGTGTTGCAACCCC
>CACXFF010000127.1 GCA_902766805.1 uncultured Coriobacteriaceae bacterium
CGTGTCGCCGAGCTCGCACGCATCCGGCTGGAGGCAGAATCGAGCTTCCGGACAGGCGTGCTCGGCAGCGCGGGAGAGTTCTTCCTGGCCGTGCCACGCGAACTCTCCGTGCTCAACGAACACGTCCTGCGCATGGAGCGCAAGATCGCACGGCAACGCGAGCAACTCCCCCCTATTGCCCAGTGGGCGCTCGAACGCCGACTCGTGGTGGACGAGGTCGTGAGCACCAACGAGCTCGAGGGCGTCTACAGCACACGTCGGCAGATCAACGAGCTGCTCCGCGCAGACGGCCCGCTGCAATCGCAGCCTCACGAGCGCAAACGCTTTCGCGAGCTCGCACAGCTCTACCTCTCGCTCGCCGGGACGCACGCCAGCCCCCCAAGCACGCCAGAAGACATTCGCGCGCTCTACGACAACATCATGCAGGATGAGCCGCTCGATGAGGGGCAGCGCCCTGACGGGATACTCTTCCGGCGCGACCAAGTGGAGATCGTTGGCGCGGGCGGCAAGGTGGTACACCAAGGCCTCCACCCCGAAAGCGCCATCCGCAGCACGCTCGAATCGATGCTTGCGCTGTGCGCCTCCCCGGACATCCCCGAGACGTACAGCGCGATATTGGGACACTTCCTCTTCGAGTACGCGCATCCTTTCTACGACGGCAACGGACGGACCGGGCGTTTCCTGCTGGCGCTCCACCTGAGCCAGCCGCTCTCAGTCCTGACCTCGCTTTCCCTGTCTCGCGTCATCGCCGACAACCGGGGGGCCTACTACCGTTCGTTCCGCGAAGCAGAGCACCCGCAGAACCATGGGGAGCTCACGTCTTTTGTGCTGAACATGCTGGGCAACGTGCACCAGGCACAGAGGGAGCTCGATGCGCGGCTCGCGGTGGACCAAGCGCGCATCGACCAGGCGCGAGAACGGCTGCGCGCGGTACGGAGCCGCGAACGGCTCTCCGACTCGAACGCCAACCTCATATACATGCTCGCCCAGCTCGATCTTTTCGCCGCGTTCCCCGAGGCGTCGCTGGGAGACGTCGCGCGCCAGCTTGGGCTGAGCCGGCAGCAGGCACGGCGGCGCACCGTTGAGCTGGAAGGGCGCGGTCTGATCGTGAGCGTTGGCAAGCGCCCGCTGAGCTTCGTGCTGAGCGAGGCCCTGCGCAACGAGCTCGGGCTGGCGGAGGCGTGAGACTCAAGCCGGGCTTGAGGGCGGCGGGGTTGGCCTAGAGAGAAGTGAGCCATCTTGGCGGCGAACGCTGGGGTCGGCAAGGCGTGAGGTTGGCCTTATGAGGTTGGCCCTATTTATCATATTGGGCAGAAATGATAGATAAGGGATCGGACTTGGCGTCGTTGCTTGTCATTTTTGGGCGAGATGATACGTACGGCTAGCGACGGATGAGGCGGATGTCGGTGACGGGGGTGCCGAGGACGAGGGTGTGCTCGGCGCCGTCGGGAACGAAGCCGTGGTGGGCGTAGAAGGCTTGGGCGCGGACGTTGGCCTGCAGGGTCCAGACCACCACCTGGGGATAGGTCGCCAGCTCTTGCAGGGCTTGCGCCATAAGCGCCCCGCCGATGCCTTGGCCCTGGTGGGAGGATAGCAGGTAGAGCGCGTAGACCTCGCCCGCGCTGGTCAGGTCGGCGTCGCGGGCCGGACCGTAATCGCAGAAGCCCACGACCTGCTCGCCGTCGAGCGCGACGAGCGTGGGGATGTTTTGGGCGGCTGCGCGCAGGGCGCGTTCTTGGGAAAACGCGAGGCTGCGGGAGGCGAGCCAGTCCGGGTCCAGCATGCCGGCATAGGTCTCCTGCCAAGCCTGGTGGTGGACGGCGGCCTTGCCGAGGAAGTCTGCGCGGGACTGGGCATGTCGGATCGTGTAGCTCATGGGATGGAGTATACGTTGGGCGGCGGGACTGCGGGGCGCTTGTTACCGGGAAGCCTTCGGCTCTGGGGTAACAGGCGGGACGGCTGCTTGGCCGGCGGCGATGCGGGCGCGGACTTCGGCGGCGAGAAGTTCCACAAAGGCCATCGTCACGGGATGTTCGTCGAGCAGCTGGTCGGGCACGGCGCCCACGCTGGGCAGCACGATGACGCGCTCGGGGTCGGCGCTGCGCACGGCACGGGGCGACGAGGTCACGAGCCAGACGCGTTCGGTCGGCGCGGGGTTGGCTTCGGACAGCAGGTGGCTGCGGCTGCCCGCGACCGAGAAGCCGATCGCGCAGGACTCCTCCCCCACCAGGCGCGCGAGGTGCGCCGCGGCAACCACGTCCTGCGCGGCAAAGGCGCAGATGCCCAGGTCTTCCAGGTCCATGCGCAGCTTGGCCGCGGGCAGGCCTGAGCGGTGCACGCCCACGCAAAACACGCGGTCGGCGCGGACGATCTCGTCGGCTAGCTGTGCCACGCGGGCTCGGTCGAGTTGGGCGAGGGCAGCCACGGCTTGGGCGATGCGCGCCGCACCCGCTGCGAAAGCGTCGATGCCATCGGGTTGGGAGGCGTCGTGGGGGACGGCCGGCTGCTCGGCGGCCTGTTGGGCCAACGTGTAGCGGAACTCCTTGTAACCCGCGAAGCCCAAGGCCTGGCAGAAGCGCTGCACCGCCGACGTAGACGTGCCCGCCTCGGCGGCGAGGCGCGTGATGGAGAAGCGTTGGGCGGCCATCGGGTCGGCGAGGACAGCTTGGGCGACCTTGGCCTCGGATTCGGTCATGTTGGCGCGCTGGGCCTCGATGTGCGTGCGCAGGTCCATGGGGGTCCTTTCTCTATGGCGCTCGTCGCGGGTACGTGCGGCGTGGGCTCGGGCGGGGCGTCGGGGCGGACGAGTAGCGCGGCTGTTTCCCGGGCGCGCTTGTATCGAGGGGCAGCCAACTGGGCTTCTGCTCCTCGATACTCAGCCCTACCCGAAACTAGCAACGCCTGGCGCCAGCACCTCCACGGTGCACCCCCGGTCCAACGAGTCACGGAGCGATCGGTCGTAGCACTCTGTTGGCGCCTCGCTTGCCCTCCCAGCCTAGCACGCTGCGCGTTTGTGTGGTGTTTGTTGGAGATAATAATATTATCACTCTGTATTGACAGAATTATTGAACCGACGTAGGATGTTCTCACGGCAACACGGAGACGGGCCGGGCGGCCCACGAAGGAGCTGACATGTTGAGGATTGCGATTTGCTGTGGTGGCGGGTTCTCGTCGTCAACGATGGCGGCGAACCTGGAGAAACAAGTACAGGCCAAGGGGCTGCAGGACGAGGTTTCGTTCCAGTTCATCCCGTTCTCGGGCCTGTGGGGCGGCAGCGACGCGTTTTTCTCCGGCAAGATCGACGAGCGCCAGGACGAAGTCGACGTCGCGCTGCTCTGCCCGCACCTCGAGTACCAGCTGCGCCAAAACCTCGATAAGCTGCGCATCCCCTGTTTCGTCCTGCCGATGAAGCTCTACGGCGCGCTGCCGGTGGACCACCTGATCGAAGAGGCCGAGGACGTGCTGGAGCTCTGGAACGGCGGCATGAAGAACCCCATCCTGTTCCCCGACGAACCGCGCAGCATGACCGCGCCGCGCGCCACGTCGCATCGCCGTTGGGTTGCCGCGCAGCAGTAATCTGGTAAGCGGGGGGCGCTCGATGCACAGGTAGCGGGTTCTGTGGGACGCACGGGTGACGGGCTTGGGAGGGTGACTTTCCGAGCCCGCTGTTTTTGCGTGCGGAGGGGCGGGGCCTGCGGAGGGGCCAGGGCGTGCGGAGGGGGCGGGGCGTTTGTTACCGGGA
>CACXFF010000128.1 GCA_902766805.1 uncultured Coriobacteriaceae bacterium
GGCTGCCACGCGCCCGCCAAAGACCGCGCCCAGCAGCGAGTTGCCGCCCAGGCGGTTGGCACCGTGGTACTGGCAGGCGCACTCGCCCGCCGCCCACAGCCCAGGCAGGCTCGTGCGGTGGCGTCGGTCCACCCACACGCCGCCCATGCAGTAGTGGATGCCCGGCTCCACCGGCAGCAGCTCGCGCGCCGGGTCGATGCCGAGGTAGTGGACGCACTCGTCGCGCAGGTCGGCCAGGCGCTGCCGCCACGCGTGGGCACTGAGCCCGCGCATGTCCAGGTACACCGCGCCGCCGCAGTCGGGACGCGCCAGCACCGCGGCCTCCTCGCGCGAGACCACGTCGCGCGGCATGAGGTTGCCCAGCTCGGGGTAGCGCTCCTCCATGAAGTACCAGGGCTTGCCGTCGCGCAGGGCCACCAGGCGGCCGCCCTCGCCGCGCGCGGCTTCGGAGATGAGCAGGCGTTTGTCGGCGATCGCGATCGTGGTGGGGTGGTACTGGACGAACTCCAGGTTGGCCAAGTCGGCGCCCGCCGCCAACGCGCAGGCCGTAGCGTCGCCGCTGTTGGTGGTCGTGCCCGTGGTCACCGCGCCAAAGAGCCCAGCAAAGCCGCCGCTGCACAGCAGGACCGGACCGCCGAGCTGGGTGATCCGCCCCGTGTAGGCATCGCGCACGCGCACGCCGCGCACAGCGGCACCCGGCGCCTCCTGCACCAGCGCGGCAAGCTCGTGATGGGGCAGGCGCGTGACCAGCCCCTGCGCCTCGAAGCGCCGCACCGCGTCCACGAGCGCCGTGACGAGCACCTTGCCGGTGGAGCTCTGGGCATAGGCGGTGCGTGCCTTCTTCTGTCCACCGAAGTAGCGCTGCACCATGCGGCCGCCCTCGCAGTGGAAGGGAACCCCCAGCCCGATGAAGTCGCGTACTACGTCTGGCGCGCCGGCGCTGAGGGCCGCCACGGCCTCGGGGTCAGCGAGGTTCACGCCGCCGCGCAGGGTGTCGGCTGCGTGCTGCTCCACGCTGTCGTGCTCGCCCATGAGGTCGAGTGCGGCGTTGATCCCGCCCTCGGCCATCACGGACTGGGAGCGTTCGGAAGGTTGGGCGCTCACGAGCACGCAGGCCTGCCCCGCACGCGCGCAGCTGAGCGCGCCAGACAGGCCGGCCAGGCCGGCGCCTATGATGATCGGCCGCTCCATCACACCACGCTCCAACGCACGCAATACACCACGAAGCCCACCGCCATGAGCGCGAGCAACACCGCCAGCACCAGCACGAGGTCGGCCGCACGCGCCCGAGGGCCACGGACGCCTAGCGACAGCATCAGCGGGTGGGCGCTCGCCAATACATGCACGGCGATGCTCGCCACGAGCAGGATCGAAACGGCTAGCTGCGCCGGGCCAAAGTACGCCAGGCGCACGGGCGCCGAGGCCGGTCGGAAAAAGATCAGCACGTGGCACGCGATGGCGGCCGCGATGGCCAGGCCGCTCGCGCGCACCGCCCAGAAGCGCAGGTTCTGCCGCGGATAGCCCGCGCCCGCGCGACGCTGCGCGCGCAGGGTGAGCACCGTGAGCCACACGCCGATGAGCGCATGGACCACACAGACCGCGAGCAGGGCATGGGCGAGGCCACGGCCCGGAGGCATGCCCACGTCCAGGAACTGGAAGGCATTGCCCACGCCATGCAGCAGGAACAGCGCCAGCATCAGCACCGAGAGCACGGCATTCACCTGGCGCAGGAGGGCTTCGAGCTTCATGCGACCTCCCTCGGGTCGGGGGCAAGACGCACGACGCGTGCGCAGGCACGGCTGACAGTCTGGACGCTCATCGCCGGATCACCGCCGCATCGGTGAGCTTGGCCAGACCGGTCGCGCCCCAACGTTCGAGGGCCTCGTCAGAAGCGATGAACACGTCGTAGTCGCCGCGCTCCACCTGGGAAAGGACGATCGGGGCGACCTCGGTGCGCAGGGTCATCTGGTTGGCAGCCAGGCGACTCTGCAGGCTCTTGGCCATCTTGAGCCCCGCGCTGTCGTCGGAGAGCACGACGGCCGAGACATCCCCCCTGATGGGCGGGGCGTCCTGTTGGCCTGAGAAGAAGGCCACCCAGCCGTCGAGGGCCTGCGCGTCTGGGTGCAGGGCACGATTGACGAGGATGGTATAGCTGCCTTCGGGCGCAGGCTCGACGACCGAGGCAGGGCTCAGCGGGTCCACGCCGGCGCCCGTGACGCGCGCCTGCACGGCCGCGGGGTTGCCCCAGAGCGCGAAGGGCAGGGCAAAGAACGCTGCGAACAGCGCCACGACGGTCACGATGTGGGCAACGATCTTCATTTTCTCCTTCTCAATTAAGACGCTGTAGTAATCCTATCATCACGCATCACTGCTTGGCTTGGCCGAGGACGACATCAGCTTCTGCGCCCCTCGGGTCGCCTTTGGCGATCCCATCGCGGCGCCGGGGAGCGGGCACCCCGCGCGCATGGCGAGTCCCGCGCGGCCCGCACTCGTGGAAGTCGTGACGGCTGCAGACGCCCCGTGCGCATAGCAGGTCCCGCACCGCTGCCGCACATGCAACACGGCCCGTCACGCAACGATGGTGCGTCCTCAGCGGACGATTCACGCAACAGCGTTCGACGTTTGACGTTGACGTCGTCACAACCCCTAGA
>CACXFF010000129.1 GCA_902766805.1 uncultured Coriobacteriaceae bacterium
GGCATACGCGTCTTTGATCAGCTGGTCTCCCGCCGCGTGGCCCTGGGTGTCGTTGACGTACTTGAGGCCATTGATGTCGCAGACGACAACGGCCAACTCCTGGATGTCGTAGTCTGCGATGAGCTGGTCGATAGCCGCTTCTCTCTCGTTGTAGGCGTTCTTGCTGCCCGCGCCCGTGAGAGCGTCGGTATTGGCCATCTGCTGGAAGGCCTTGCTGGCCTCCTGCTCCTGAGCGAGCTTGCCCTTCGAGACCTGGGCGCTCTCCCACAGTAGGACGATCGCAAGCGCCAGCACGGATACCAGCGTGAACACGATCTGGTTCTGGCTCATCACTCTGCTGCGCTCGCTGATGTCACGTATGTGGTTCTGGATGACGGACTCGCGGATGAGGACGACCATCTCCCAACCCGTGCCTCGGATGGGCATGTAGTACAGCGTCTCTTCGGCGTCACCGGAATCGAAGGTCAGACTTCCCGCGGCCTCGCGCCGGAAGTTCTCGTACTGTTCGTTCCAGACGCTCTCCGGAACGACTTCGTGCAGCGCGTCGAAGAAGTTCCGCTTCGCGATGACGGGCCCGAGCTCCGTGTCGGACAGGTTCGCGCCGCTTTTGGAGTACAGCGCGAAGCTCGTACGTCCGCTGTCGTCGAACGCCAGCAGCTTGACGATCTCGCTGATGTCCATCTGTATGAAGCACGCCTTGATGGCCTTGCCCATGAGCGAGAGTCCCGGCGTCGGGATGGCCAGGCACAACTGCTTGGACGAACCATAGGCGGTGACGGTGGAAATGACCTTGTCCGCGAGCTCGTCGCCTGCCAAGAAGGGATGACGGCTCCCCCCGGTATAGGTCGTGTACTGCGTGTACACGACATTGTCCATGTCGACCATGCCGAAGCGGTTGAGCCCGAGCAGCGCCTTGACCCTGCCGATGACGGCGCGCAGCTCATCCTGCGTCGCAACGTGCTCTTCGTCGATGAACTCCACGGCCTTCTGCATCTCGTCGAAGCTGTTGTCGATCATGTTGGAGATGGTCTGTGCGCGGCGGTCTGCCATCTCCTCGAGGTAGAAGGAGCTCACCGCCGAAACCGCCTCGCCTGTGGCGATGTCGGCCTGCTGGGAAGCCCACAGGCTATTGGCCGTGACCATGGCCATGATCAGGAGGCTGCCGATGACAGCCGTCAGGACGATGGTCCTGTTCGTTATCCTCTCCCGCAGCCTCATGCGACATCACCGTAGAGAAGCTCGATCATCAGCGCCGCGTCGTGCTGATAGATGAACGTCGTGGGCTTGTCCGTCTTCTCTGGGAAGAGCTCGCCGGCCTGGTTGCCGTCCGCGATCTTCACGGCTGTCTGGATCGTGTCGAAGCCCATCGAGTAGCAGTCCTGCACGCCCAAGCAATAGATCACGCCTTCATGCAGGTAGCGCAGCGCTTCCTTGTCGTGGTCCATGCCCACGATCACGGCGTGGCTCCCCAGCTCGGTAATCGCCCGCGCGGCGCCAACGGGGTTGCTCATGTTGCAACAGACGATGCCGTCGAGGTCTGGCGTGCTCTGCAGGATCTTTTTGGTGAGGTCGTAGGCCGTGTCAACAGAGTCCATGTCGTACTCCGTCGCCACGATGCGCATGTCCGGGTACTGGGCGATGGTGTCTCGAGCACCGCGCGCCCTGTCTTCGTGGCAGGGGGCGCCCACGCTGCCGACGAGGATGGCGACCTTGCCCTGGTGGCCGAGCTTGTCGCAGAGGACCTGCGTCAGGCCCGCACCGTCGCGGTAGTTGTGCGTGTTGCCGACGTACGCGATCCTCTTGCAGCCCTCCGCGGCGTCCGAGCTGGAGAAGGTCATGACCTTCAGGCCGGCGCCCACCATCTCGTCGAGGACGGGAGAGATGATCGCTTCGTCCGCGACGTCCACGCCGATGACGTCGTAGCCCTTGTCGCGGGCCGCCTGCAGGCGCTGCTTCTGGTCCTCGGCAGAGGCGGCGTTCGGCGCCATGTACTCGTACGTGACGGTGATGCCCCTGTCCAGGTACTGCCGCTGGGCGTCCTCCATCCCCAACGCGACCGCATCCCACCACGGGTGGACGATCTTGTAGGTGAAGTAGAAGTTGTAGTGGTCCTTTTTGGGCTGGTACGCATCCAGCTCGTGGTCGAAGTCCACCGCGCTGCGTGCCAGGTTGTCCGACGGGGTTGGCGTCGTTGGCGAGCTTGGCTGAACGGCAGTTGTGAGCGCTGCTGTGACGGCTTGTGGGTTGTCATACGATTCAGCACTAGATGAAGTACAAGCGGTGCATGTGACTATAGATGCGGTTATCGCGAGCAAAATGCTTGTTTTCTTTATGCTATATATCATACAAGCATCCTCGCTAAACTCTTCATCATCCTACATTATATTGTACTGTAGAATACTAATGCATCTACAATTCAACAATTGTAGTCGTTACAGTGTTATTTGTCTACAGTCCCTAATATCCCAAAGACTGTCATTACTAGGAAAGCAACTCTTTCAATACACGCTTCGTTGGCTATCGCTTCGGTGAGACGACTGGCTCGATGTGGCTCGATGTGGCTCGAGGTAATCAAAACTACTACCTCATATCCCTCGTTGGCAAAGGAAAACATGCCCACGCGTCTTGGCTTCTGGATGTTCGAAGCATCATATCGGCAAGCTTGATTCGTCTACAGCTCTAGCATCATATACACCAATTCCTGATATCCGGAAGTGCGCGAGTTAAAGCCCCGTGGATTGCGGCCGTATTCCTCAAAGCCCAGACTCTGGTACAAAGCCAAAGCCCTGTCGTTATCGGCTACCACATCCAATTCCAATTGAGCGTAGCCGGCATCTTTGGCACATTGAATGCAAGCCTGAGTCAGTGCTTTGCCCAATCCAAGTCCCCAGTACTCCTGTAACACACTGATGCCGAAATCAGCCCTGTGCTTTACCTTATAGTTCTTCCCTACAGCCTCGATCCCAGCAGACCCTACGACCTTTCCGTCAATGATGGCGATGAGCTCAATTTCATTTGGGCTTTCAGTTTTTTCTTTTAGAAACTGGGCTTCCTGTTCCGGATCAGAACTGTTTTCATCGGGGTATGTTCGCAGATAGTCGGTCTCAGCATGCGTGAGATTAAAAACCTCATAGGCAGCAAGGCCATCCGCTGCATTACCATTTCTGATAAGGACCTCTTTGCCGTTCTTCAGAGCAATCTTCTGCTCGTATTTCATTTCGTAATCCCCTCCAAAACTTAAGAGATCATAACAGTGATACTAGGTTGTTCAGCGCGTTTCAGCCGTTGTCAAAAACGCTTCACTCACGACGGCATAGATAAGATAAGTAATCAGTGTCCCAAAGCACACGTCGGAGAGGAAATGATTGGTCATATGAATGCGGTTATAGCCATAGATCAGCACGAAAAGGCAGGCGATGATGAAACAAACGAGGTTTTTCCTGTCACTTCTATCTTTTATCACGTCCGCAAGCATCGGAAGCGAGAACATCATAGCGGCAATGGTCATGTTGCCACTCGGCCAGGATTTGAAGTTGTCATCGCTGCCGGCGAGGTTTGGAATCATCTGCCACCAGTTGCGGAACTGACTTGACGGGTCGTCCAACGTGATCAGGTATTTATAACGAGGCCGGGAAGCGACCTGCTTGAGCCACAAGTTCACATTGTCCGCCGCTATACCAGCGATAAGAATGGCTGCGCCAACGGCAATAAGTCTGTCAGGGTTTCTGTCATCCAGCACTCGTATCATCACCAACGGCACCCACGAATACAGTGCCACCCAGAACAACCAGCTGGCGATCGACAGCAGCGGAGAGGATTCCCCGGCAATATAACCGAATAGTGCGCGAACGCTTTTGCCGTTGTAACTGTTCGAATAGTACACGGCCATGAAAAAACTCAAGAACAGCAGAACGTATGCCAGCAAGCGATAACGCTCACCCTTTTTGTTGAGCCCTACGAACAAACAAGCTCCAGCAGCAGGATACAAACAGTAGGAAAAATATGATCCATAGCTAGCGAAGAATGTACCAAGCTCAGTCTTGTTGGCAAGCGCTTCATTAATGCTGAAGTCACAGAACGACCCGACGATGATACCAAGCAGACAAGTGCCTATGACAATCCAAAAGCATCTAGCAGGGACTGCCATGACCGTTTTCTTCTTCATTGTTTCCTCCGTTCGCTGACCGGCATTCTGCGATGAACGATGCGTAGGGCGTATCGATTGCGCGATTAGCTACATGCTGCGTAGCTATCCTCTTGCCGCCTTTTTTACATCCTAATGTGTGAGCAAACAGACGGTCTCGACGTGCTTGGTGTGAGGGAACAGGTCCACGGGCACGAGGGAATCGGCGTGCCAGCCGCGTTCGCGCAGGTAGGCGAGGTCGCGCACGAGCGTGACGGGGTTGCACGAGACGTAGACCACGCGCTCGGGGCGCAGACCGCAGACGGCATCGAGGAACTCGGGCGTGGATCCCGCGCGGGGCGGATCGAGGAAGACCACGTCGGCCGCGGTGCCTGCGTCGGCCGCATGCCGCACCATCCACTCGGTCGCATCGGCGGCGATGAAGCGTGCCTGCCCCTCCAAGCCGTTGAGACGGGCGTTGCGCTGGGCGCAGGCCACGGCCTCTTCCACGCGCTCGATGCCGAGCAGCTC
Source organism: uncultured Coriobacteriaceae bacterium (assembly GCA_902766805.1). GTDB lineage: Bacteria > Actinomycetota > Coriobacteriia > Coriobacteriales > Atopobiaceae > CACXFF01. Next base: position 4,655 of record CACXFF010000129.1, read on the forward strand.
CAAGCCCTCCACCTGCCGCGCCGCACACAGGCCGATGGTGCCGATGCCGCAGTAGGCGTCGATCACCCGCATCCCCGCGCTCAGGCCCGCAGCCTGGATCGCCGTGTCGTAGAGGACCTCGGTCTGCTCGGGGTTGGTCTGGTAGAACGAGGTCGGCCCCAGCTCGAAAGTGCAGCCCAACAGCCGATCGCGCATCCGTCCTTTGCCGAAGAGGGTCTTGGAGCGGCTGCCGAGCATCGCGTTGGTGTTGCGCTGGTTGATGTTGTGCACCACGGACACGATGTTCACACCCGCCTTACGCGCCCGCGTGCGCACGGCCTGTACCAGCTGGTCTGCACGCGGGACAGCATTGCCGTTGACCACGAGCGTGAGCAGTGCCTCGTTCGTCTGCCAACCCGCGCGCAGGATCGCGTGGCGCAGCAGGCCACGGCCTTGGTCCTCGGCATAGGCGCTGATGCCCAGGTGGGCGGCCTCCTCGGCCACGGCCGCGAGCGTGCGCCGCATGCCCCGCGCCTCCACCAGGCAGTCGTCGCAGCGCACGATGTGGTGGCTGCCGCGCGCGTAGAAGCCGTGGCGGATGCGGTGTTTGGGTGCCGGCGCGAAGGGTGTGGCCGCCTTGTGGCGATAGTGCAGCGGTTGGTCCATGCCCAGTACCTCGGCGACCTCCAGACGTTCCTGCGGCAGCTCCTCGTCTACCAGGCGCTGCAGCTCCGCGCGCTTGCGCTCGAGCTGGATGGGATAGGGTACGGCCAACCACTCGCAGCCGCCGCATTGGCGCGCGATGGGACAGGTATAGGTGCGATAGCCCATGATGATCCTCCTCGTAGGAGCTCCATTGTAGCGGCCTTGGGCGCGTCGGCGCCGTGCGGAACGGCGTGGCGGCGTGGTCTTTTTGGTACCACGGGATACGAGCAGCAACGCGAAACGTGTTCTTCTGTTTGGGTCCCCCGGGCGGCACCGATGCGTGCACGTGGCTTCGGCTATACTCTACGGGCGTTCGTCGCCGCATCCACGCAGCAGCGACGGAAGCTGCCGTTCGAGGCCCGGCGACCACGCCAAATCGCACGCCTCACGATCGGCTGCTCGCGCGGGGCTCTCGCGAGCACACGGAACACGGCGCGTCGCGCACCACTCTGGCCGACGCCATGCTTTACCCGCAGAAACAGGAGAGTTTATCCCATGACACAAGCTTTTGACGCCCTGGGCCTGTCGGCTCAGGCGCTCGCTTCGGTGGAGGAGCTGGGCTACGAAGAGCCCACGCCCGTACAGGAACAGGCCATCCCCGCCGTTTTGGCTGGCCACGACGTGATGGCCGCCGCACAGACCGGAACGGGCAAGACCGCAGCCTTCCTGCTGCCTTGTCTGGACACGCTCGCGCCGCTGAAGCGCGGCGAGCGCGGGCCACACATGCTCGTGGTCACACCCACCCGCGAGCTCGCACAACAGATCGAACAGGTCGCCCTCCACGTGGCGGCCCACACCCATCACCGTGTGACCACCGTCGTGGGCGGCGTGGGCTACGAACCGCAGTACCGGGCGCTGCGCCGCGGCTGTGACCTGCTCATCGCCACACCGGGCCGCCTGGTGGACCTCATCGAGCAAGGCGAGGCGCAGTTGGGAGACGTGCGCGTGCTGGTGCTCGACGAGGCGGACCGTATGCTGGACATGGGCTTCCTCCCGCAGGTGCGCCGCATCGTGAACCAGCTGCCCGCCGAACGCCAGACGCTGCTCTTCTCGGCGACCTTGGACGACTCGGTGCTCGACCCCACGCGCGACCTCGTGCACGACCCGGTGCGCGTGGAGATTGCCCACAAGGGCACCGCGGCCGAGACCATCGACCAGTACGTGCTGCCCGTGAGCTTCGAGGCCAAAAACGCCCTGCTCCCGGCCGTGCTCAAGCAGGAGGGCACGCAGCGCGTGATCGTGTTTTGCCGCGCGAAGCACCGCGCCGACACCGTGTGCCGCAGGCTGCGCAAGGTCGGCATCTCGGCGGCACCCATCCACGGCAACCGCTCCCAGAACCAGCGTGAGCGTGCGTTGGCGAGCTTCCGTTCGGGCGAGGTGGACGTGCTCGTGGCCACCGACGTCCTCGCGCGCGGCATCGACATCGCCGACGTCGCCTACGTGGTGAACTTCGACGTGCCTGCCGATCCGGAGGACTACATCCACCGCATCGGCCGCACGGGCCGCGCCGGCGAGACGGGCTGGGCGCTCACCTTCGTGACACACGACGACTACCTTGACCTGCGCGACATCGAAGCCCTCATGGGCCGCACGGTGCCCACCTGGGACAAGACCGACGGCCTGGACCTGGGCGACGAGCCTCCCGTGCTCGACCCCACGCGCGACCCGCACGACAAGCTTCCCGGCAAAAGGGAGCGCAAGCGCATCAAGGTCGCGCAGGAAAAAGCCGCCCAAGAGCGGCGCGCACGGGCCAAGGCCGAGCGTGAGGCGGCGGACGCGGCGCGCTCCGCGGCTGCCGAAGCCGCGCGGAAAGAGGCGGACAAGAAGCGTTCGCGCAGGAAGCACGACGCCGACGACAGGGCCGTGGCACAGGCGGAAGAGCCCGCGCGCAAGGGCGGCGCCAAAAAAGCCGGACGCAAGGGCACGCAGGACGTGGTCCCGCCCATGCGCGGACGGATGGGCGACGCCTCGGGCAAGGGCGTGACCTGGGGCGTGCGCCAGCGCAAGAGCGACGGCCGGCGCGCCATCGCCGTTGACGAGCTCAAGAACGACCTGGCCGACTGGAGCGCTCAGAACAGCGCCGCCCACGCGACGAACCGCGAGCAGGCGCGCGTTGCCCAGCCCAAGCGCAACTGGCGCGACATCGCGGCCGAGATCGCAGGCCTCACGCTCGAGCCCAGCTCCTACGAGCTCGCCCCGTCCAAGACTGCGCAGGACGCAGCAGCCAAGGGGGCCAAGGGGGCTTCCTCGGACACCAAGCGCAAGAAGCACAAAAAGAAGCACGGCGGCCAGGGAGGCGATACCCCGGCACAGCGTGGCAACCAGCGCGGACAGGGCAAGGAAAGGGCTGACAAGGGCACCGGCGGCAAAGGCGTGGCGGGCAAGAGCTCCACGGCCAAGGGCGCGTCGGGCAAGAGCTCCACGGCCAAGGGCGCGTCGGGCAAGGCGGACACACAGCGCAAGCAGGCGAAGGGCAAGGCCAAGCAGGGCGCCAAGAAGCAGGGCTCCGCTCCCAGCTCCGCGCCGGTCGAGGCCACGCGCACCAGGCGTCGCCGTCACCCCGGCGACCTCGGCGGCCGCAAGTAAGCGGAGACAGGCACCACGACTCACCGTATCATGCGACGCGCGGGGAAGGGACGATATCCCTTCCCCGCGTTTTTTGGCCGATGAGCAACAGCGCCCTAGAGGCGGATGACGTAGAGGGCATCCTGGGCGAAGGGATGCGCCTGCACGGACGACGTGTCCTCGACCTCGTCACGCACGAAATCCAGACGCGTTCCCTCACCCGACGTGAGGTCAATGGCCTGGACGAAGGCCTCGGAGAAATCGCCCCGCAGCGTGATGGGCTGCGGGTTGGGCACGTAGACGAGTGCCGTGGAGCTCGTGCGGGCGGCCGCTACACCCGCGTCCGCAGTGGCCGGGCTCAGGATCTCCGCCCAAGGCTCGCCCCAGGTGAGGTCGAAATAGTCCACGGCCTGTTTGGCGAAGACGTAGTCCTCGGCGGCAGGGTAGGTGCAGGCATACGCGGGATTGGTCCAATCCCAAAGCCCCAGCGCCTGGTAGGCGACGCCGGCCACGGCACCACCGAGTAGGGCGCGCCACAGGGCTGCGCGAATGTGCGTACGGTCGCTGCCCGGACGATCGAGGGCAGGCACGCTCATCACTGGCAGATCGGGCAGGGCATGGGCGAGCTCGTCGGCAGACAGGACCTGGAGCTGAGCGACTTGTGCCTCGCACAGCTCTTCCTCAGACGCGTCCGCGCTCGGCCTGCAGGCACGTGGTGCCTCGTCGGGCAGACCCGTGAGCTCGAGGCTTTGCACGCTACCGTCATCGGCCTCGAACTCCAGCTGAGACGCCGCGGGCAGGATGGGATAGAGGCCGTGGTCGAGCGCGGCCTGTGCGAGCTGTGCCAGACGCGCGGGCTGTGCGTCGGCCGGCAGCGCGTCAAGCAGCACGGCGTTGAAGCCCTGCGCCGCACGGCGCGTGAGGTAGGCGTCCCAGTCCTTGTCCGACGCGCGCGAACTTGCGCTCCACACGGTGTCTGCCAGCAAAAACACCGGCATTCCCTGCTCGGTCTCCACGCGGCGGCGGTTCTTGCCAATACGGATGCGATCCATGGTTCTCCCTTCGGTTCAACCCATCCATAATAGCCCGCCCGTCAGGGAACACACCGATTGCATGGCGCGTCTGTCGGCACAGTCCCTGTTCTCTGTTCACGCCCATGGGCCGTTTGGTGGACGAAATAGGCACCAAGCGGCCTGCGGGGCGTGAACAACAGCTGTCCTCGACGCACAGCCCTCCGAATTCACCCGAACTGAGGCTGTTGTTTTCAACTTTGATGGCATTTCAAGAATCGAATCATCTACGCATGAGCCATACCCGACACAAATGATGCCTTGCAAGCAATGCTTGCAAGGCATCTCCGTGCGTGCGTGTTGCGTCGTGTTTACTGGCGCTTGGCGCGATAGTAAGCGATGAGCGCCTTGGTGGAGGCGTCCTGGCCTGCGAGGGCCTCGTCGTCGTGGAAGGCCGGCGTAATCTGCTTGGCCAGCTGCTTGCCCAGCTCGACGCCCCACTGGTCGTAGGAGTCGATGCCCCACACGGTGCCCTCGACGAAGGTGATGTGCTCGTACAGCGCGATGAGCTCGCCCAGCGCGTGGCCCGTGAGCTTGTCGCCGAAGATGCTGGTCGTGGGCTTGTTGCCGGTGAAGACGCGGGCGGGGACGATCTCCTCGCGCGTGCCCTCGGCACGGACCTCGTCAGCCGTCTTGCCAAAGGCAAGCGCCTTGGTCTGGGCGAGGAAGTTGCCCAGGAAGAGCTCGTGCACGTCCTGGTCGCCGTCCTTCGTGGGGTTGGGGGTGTTGACAAACGCGATGAAATCGGCC
>CACXFF010000130.1 GCA_902766805.1 uncultured Coriobacteriaceae bacterium
AAGCTGTAGGCGTCCTTCATGATGAACTCGCGGCCGCGCATCAGGCCGAAGCGCGGGCGCAGCTCGTCACGGAACTTGTCCTGGATCTGGTAGATGGTCGTGGGCAGCTGCTTGTAGGAGCGCAGCTCGTTCTTCACGAGGTCCACGAAGGTCTCCTCGTGCGTGGGGCCCACGACGAAGTCACGGCCGTGACGGTCCTTCAGGCGCAGCAGCTCGGGCCCGTAGACGTCCCAACGGCCGGACTCCTGCCAGATCTCGCCGGGCACGATCATGGGCACCTGCATCTCCTGCGCGCCGATGCCCTCCATCTCGTCGCGGATGATGGCCTCGATCTTCAGGATGGAGCGCCAGGCGAGCGGCAGGTAGCTGTACAGGCCGGCGGCCGTCTTGCGGATGAAGCCCGCGCGCAGCAGCAGGCGGTGGCTCGCCAGCTCGGCCTCGGCGGGGACCTCTTTGAGGGTGGGCGCATACAGGGAGCTCATGCGCAGGTAGTTCTTCATGGACTGGGTCCTCTCTCGCAACCATGCAATAACGTCATGATGATAGCACCCGGCCTGGGCCTCCGCCCCCAAGGCGCAGGGGCGGACGAGCAACTGCTGCCCGTCCGCCCCCAGTCACACGCGTGTGAGCTCGGCCACGGGGTCGTACGGCACGCTCCCGCACCGCGTGACCTCGCAGGAGGCCGCCTACACGGCCCTCAGCTCAAAGGCAGGCCACAGGTCAAGGTTGACCCACCAGCGGCACTCTCCCGCGTGGTAGTTCACGTTGTAGTAGTAGATCTGCTGCTGGCCCACCGAACGGTTGTGACGGATGTCGTACATGTCGGCACTGTAGCCACGGCGGTGGTAGACGCTCGCCTGGTCGCTCTTGCTCGAGCGCGTGGGATTGCCGACGAGCGCATAGGTGAGCTCGTTGCACGTCTCCCAACCCGTCCACGTGCGCAGGTGGCTCTGCCCCTCATGCTTGGTGCCGCCACCGTACGCGCGGTCGACGTCCAAGGAGCGGCTCCACAGTCCCACGGCGACGAACTCCTCGTAGATGCTCGTGCACTTCTCGTAGCCCGGGACGGTGCGCACGTAGGCCTGGCGCGTGGCCATGGTCTCGTAGTTGCCGCGGCTGAGTGTGCTGCCACAGCTGTAGCCGTGCTCGAGGTCCTCGTCGCGCTCGGTCAGCAGGTCGTTGAAGACGCTCGTGTACGTGCTGTCCCATATGTTGCGGAACGGGATGGTGATAGACGGGGTCCTGTCGATGTTGGAGCCCCAAGCTTTGCGGAAACGTCGGTTGACCACGGTGTTCAGCACGGTGCCGTCACTGCGGTCGGTGGTGCCGGCGGTGAGCGTGCCCTTCTCGCCGATGAGCTTGGAGAGGGTCTCGGCCTTGGCGGCGAGCGTCTTGATGCTGTTGCGCTTGACCTCCTTCTCGTTGGGATTGTCGCTGGCAGCGATGTCCCAGTTGAGCTCGTTGATGGCGGAGGTGTAGGCGTAATAGAAGGCGCCGGTCACATACGCGAAGAAGAGCTTGCGCGCGTAGAAGGTCTCCGGCTCCCAGTTGACCTGGCTGGCCGTGTAGTCGCAGAAGCTCTGCGCCGCGCCGTTCACGCCCAGCTCGTAGGTGCCGATGAGCATGTCGGCCAGGTCGCACGCGATGTTGTAGGAGCTCAGGCCCTTGCCCGTCTCCCGGGACTGCAGCTTGGTCTGGTCGGCCATGTTCTGGAGCGCCGTGCCCGTGACCGACGTGCTCGGGTCGTCCACGCCCACCTTGAAGCTGTCACGGTCGGTAGCGTCCTTGGTGGCGGTCAGCGCCTTGCTGACCCAGGGGCGGTAGGCATAGGCCATGTGCGCGAGCTCCGAGAGCTTGCCCGACTTGGTCTTGTAGTCCAGCGCGGCGTCGAGCGCCTTGATCTGGCTCGAGATGTCGGAGAGCTGCGCGCTCATGGCGTCAAGCTTGCCGTCCATCTGCTGGAGCTGCTTCATCACGTCATCGATGGTCCAGCCCGTAGGCGTGAGGGCGTCGGCGATGATGCCGATAATGCCAGCGACGCCCGCGATGGCACCGGCGGGTCCGGTCTTGGCGTAGGCGGTGGCGAAGGCGCCGATCACGTTCAGGATCTTGCTCACGTACTTGAAGGCCTCGTCTGCCTGCTTGGCGCGCTTCTCCGAAGAGTCGGCCTGCGTGGCAAGGGATTGCGCGGCAACTGGCTCGTCGTCGGACATGCCCGTGGTACCCAGGCCCGCGAGGTTGAACACCTGAGCCGAGAGCGCCTGGTCGGCAGGCAGCTCCACGCCCCACTGGTTGGTCACGCCGCCGGCTACGCTCACGCCCGCGGCCATCTTGCTGGCCAGCTGGAACACGTAGGCGTCC
>CACXFF010000131.1 GCA_902766805.1 uncultured Coriobacteriaceae bacterium
CCGCTTCGAGGGCTTCTACGTGCGCCCGCGCAACGGCCGCAGCTGCACCGAGCCGCAGCGCCGCATCCACACCATGCAGTACTTCTCGTATCCTGGCTACACCTTCGCCTACTTCCGCGAGCGCGGCATCGCCGACTACGAGGCCCAAGCCGACATCGAGATGGACGAGTGGATCCACCTCAAGGCGGAGATCGCGGGTGCGGGTGCCAAGTTCTACGTAGACGACATGGAGGCCCCGGCGCTGGTCGTGGACGAGCTGTTCGGCGGAGCCGACCTGCGCGGTGGCGTCGGCCTCTATGTGGACAACGGCACGCAGGGCCACTTCAGGAACCTCACGGTGACCTACGCGGACTAGCGCGGAGGACCGGCTTGGCAAAGACCCGAGACGGGCGCCGACCACTCCACGCCAGGCTGGCAGGCGAGCAGGATAGAGCGTCCTAGAGCGACCTGCCAAGGTCGTACGCCTGCCGCATGAAGCGACTCCGCGAGGTCGTGGAAGGGGACCCGCAGCCCGCGCCGAGCACGCGCCCGACATCCTTGAAGTGCAGGTAGCGCACGAGCGTGTCGTAATGCGCCTCGAGCGCGTCGAAGGTCCAGCCGTCCGCGTTCCACGCGACCGCCAGAAGCGCCGACTTCATCCCCTTGCCCGTAGAATAGGCAAGGAGCGGAAAGAGCCGACCGAGGAGGCGTGTCATGGATTCGAGCAGCGCAGCCCAAGAACGCAGCGCAGCCCAAGCGGGCTGGCGCGTTTCTCGCTACAACATAGAGGCCCCCATCCCAGACAGCAAGATGACGGCCATCTTCAACACCTACGCCCGCAAAACCGGCGTATACACGCCCATCGAGCTCTTTGTCATGGACTCGCTCGACGAGGTGCCGGAGACCCACCCCCTGATCGGTCGACTGGCCAAACGCGGGGTTATCGTGAACTACGACGAGCGCGAGGCCTTCGAGCTGCAGCGTATGCTTGGCTGCTCCGCCACGCAGCAGGGTGGCGTAGGCATCACCATCTGCCCGACGCTGGCCTGCAACTTCGAGTGCCCGTACTGCTTTGCCACCCGTGGCCAAGGCAAGATGAGCGCGCAGGTCCAGGACGACGTAGTGGCGCTGGCAGAGCGCATGCTCGACGCATCCCACGCCAAAGAGCTCACCATAACCTGGTTCGGCGGCGAACCGCTGCTGGCAACGGACGTGATCGAGGCGCTGTCCCCCAGGCTCATCAACGTGGCCAAAGAGCGCGGCTGCGACTACCGCGCGTGGATCTTCACCAATGGCTACCTGCTGACGGAAGAAGTGGTGGACCTGTTGCTGCGCTGCCAAGTGACGAACGTCCATATCCCGCTCGACGGCCTGGGCGCCACCAACGACGCCACCCGCCGCCTCGTGGGAGGCGGGCCAACCTACGAGCGGATCCTTGACAACCTGGGGTTGCTCAGGCCTCCCATCAGCACGCTCATCCGTGCCAACACGCACGAGGGCAACGTGGGCGAGATTGACGAGCTGAAGCAAGCCGTGCTCGCACGGGCCGCAGAGGCGGGAACTACGGTCAACTTCTATGCCGCAGCCCTCATCGACGTGAGCCCCGCCGACGTGACGGACAGTCCGATGGCTGAGTACGCGTTCCATGGCATCGAGGTCGCACTGCGTCCGGAATCGCGCCACGTTCTCGTTGGCAGAGACCACAGCTGCGTCGGACAGAACCTCTGGCTGGTGGCCGTAGACGACAAGGGTTTGCTCTACAAGTGTGGCGGCAAGCTGTGCGGTCAGCAGCAGTTCTCCTTTGGCACGGCTCACGACTGGGACCCGACCTCTCCCATAGCATCCGCCAGCAAGCCCGACATGATCAGCAAGTTCCTGAACTCCACCGTCATCTCGCACGAGGACAAGTGCTATGAGTGCGTGTGGCTGCCTCTGTGCGGAGGCGGGTGCCCGCAGTTACGCTTGTTCGGCAAGCCCGAGTGCCCTGCTTATCGCTTCGAACCCGAGCGATTCGTCCTCGCCATGCACGACCGCATCAAGAAGGGCTAGCCCCTTTGCCTGCGCGCTTGCCGCGAACGACAGGTCGCCGTGCGGCCGGGATGGGCGTGACGGCCTGCGATGATTCGGCTTTACGCGCCCCGCGGGCTAGAGCTGGCAGTTCGCCGTTACGAGGTCCGCGAGCGTGACGTGCGGGTTGCGATAGCGGGCGTTCGGATTGGGCTCGTCATAGCGCACGTAACGGATGGCTTTGGCGGGGCAGGCATGGATGCACGCATAGCAGTTGGCGCAACGGTCGTAGTCATAGACTGGACGTCCGTTCTCGATGCGGATGCAGCCCATGGGACACACGCGCGAGCAGGTGCCGCAGCCGATACAGGAGTCTTCCACGCGGTAGAGCGGTTCGTCGGCACTGGGGTGAAGGTCGAAGGGGTTCTTCATGTACCCTTCGTAGAAGTCGACCTCTTCCTGCTCCGCGGGCTGGATGTAGTGCCGGCGCGCGTCGATGTCGGCACGCACGGCCGCGAGCTGCTCGTCTACCTTCTTCTCGGGATCGAGCTTGCGCTGCTCGTCCATGTCGAAGACGTTGATGGCATTGTCGAGCATGATGACCGTGTTGTAGTAGTCCACGTGCCGGCCGGCGGTCTCGAGGCGCGCGCTCACGCGCTCGGCAATGCCGCCGTTGTGCATGCCGTAGGTGCTGATCACATAGAAGTAGTC
>CACXFF010000132.1 GCA_902766805.1 uncultured Coriobacteriaceae bacterium
AACATCGCGTGGTTGTACGACGAGAGGAAGGCATGGAACTGTTCGGCCAACGCCTTGTTGCCGTTCGCGAGCATGGCACGATAACTCGGCGCGCCCTCGCGCGTGAGCCAGGCCTCCACCACGTCGGAGTGCCCGGTGCGGTGCAGCAGGTCCCAAGCCAGCGTTGCCCCGAAGATGCCCGTCGTGAGCACGCCGCCGTCTGCTACGATCTGCGCCGCCAGCGCGTCGCCCAGCCGCTGCTCGTCATCCAGCCCCAGGTCGGCCACGAAAGCCAAGCCCGTCTGGCTGCCGTCCCCCCACGTGCCGTCCGCACGTCCGAAGCGCTCGGTGATGCAGGCACGCAGCTCGGCCAGACGCGCCTCGTACGCCGAGCCATCCTCGCCCAGGACCGCGCAGAACCGCGCGGCAGCCCGGGCGAAGCGCGCGATGGTGCACCAGCCCACGAGCTGCTTGTCGGGCGTACCCGTCTTGAAGCTCTCGGCCGTGCCCGGGGAGCCGTGGTCGCCCAGGCAGTGACCCGCGAGCTCCTCGGGATCCCAGCCCAAAAGGTAATCCACGAGCTTGCGCACGTAAGGCCACTCCTCGCGCACGAGGTCGGTGCAGCCGTAGAACTGGTAGGCGCGCAGCACCAGGTGCGGGTACGCCAGCTGCCACAGCAGCGGACCCTCGCCGTAGGCCGTGCCGTTGGACCCGATGCCGACGAAAGGCGCCGTCTCGGGCACGCCGCCGGCCGCCGTCTGATCGTTGCGGAAGTCGCGCACCGTCTTGCGGATGAGCCCCTCGCAGTCGAACGCCATGAGGTTGGACACGGCCAATGCCACCATGTCGCCGCCGTAGCCCAAGCGCTCGCGGGCGCAGTCTTCCCACACGCCGTGCACGTTGTTGAGTTTGGTGCGCACGGCCGCGTCGGCGAGCTCGTCATACCACGCGTCGCCCGTGGACACGCGCCCGGCGCGCACAAGGTCGGTATGCACGGGCACGAGCGCAATGCGCCGCAGGTCAGAGGCCGCAAGGCCCTCGATGCACGCATAGCGGCAGGAGTGCACGGTGAAGCGGTTCACGTAGCGGTTCTCCCCCGCCGCCGCACGCAGGCGGTCGGTCTGGACGGCGCGGTCGGGAGCGCCCGGCCCGCCGGGAATGCGGAACCCCTCTGGCACGAGGCAGCCCACCAGCCCCGCATGGCTCGATTCGTAATCCGGCAGGCCCCGCTCATCGAGCAGCTCGGCATAACGTATGGTCACCTCGGCACCCTCGGGCGCCTCGAACGCCAGGTCCACGAAGCCCGTGTCCAGCTCGCCGAAGTCCACGAGCAGGCTGCCGTCGGCCAAGCTGCGCAGTTCCACGGGCGCCACCGGCGCAAAGCGTCGGCAGGGCTCCACCGGCACCGGCGCCAGCGTGCGGAAGTTGGCCTGCGCAACCACGGGCTGCAGGGCGCCGCGCTTCCAGGCCAGGTCGCAGGTCTCGCCCAGGTACACGTTGTTGAAGCTCAGCGGACCGGGCGTCCAGGACCACGCCTCGTCGGAAACGAGCGCCGTGGCGCCGTCGGCCAGCAGCTCCAGCAACACGCTGGGCGTGCCGACCTCGGACAGGCGCTCGCGCAGGTTGTATTTGCCAAACATCGTGAGCGGGCTGGGATTGAACCAACCGTTGCCCAACTCCACCACGAGCTCGTTGGCGCCCGCGCGCAAGAGCTGCGAGACGTCGTATTCGTGCTGGTACACGAGCTTGGTGGGGTTGGTCCAATCGCCCAGCAGCTCCTCGTCGCTCACGGGTTGGCCGTTGAGCGTGACGCGCGCGTAGCCCAGCACGGCCACGCGCAACACGGCCGAACGCACGGCGCCCAGGTCGAACCGACGCACCAAGACATGGTTGGGATGGTCGGCATAATAGCCCGCGTCGTCCTCGCCGTAGTCGTATGCCGGCCCGCTTATCCAGCGCGCCTGTGCCGCAATGATCTCCACCGCTGCCTCCACTCGCTCGCATGATTCGATGACTACACGTTATGCGATGGCATATACCTGCGACAATGTGAGAATATGACCTAGAGAGTGTGATTCTGTGAGAGGAAGGCCATGCAACGCGCACAGCTGCCCACAGCCCTAGCCCAGACGATCCAACCCATGAGCCACAGCGAGGAGGAGATTCGGGAGCATTTCGCCCACAAGTACCCGCCCGTGGACTACCAAGGCCGCCCGATCTTCCTCTTTGGACAGGGACGCGAGTTCGGCGACCGCCGGCACAGCGTGGAGTTCCACGCCACCTGCTCGCCCGTCACGCCGGAACACATCTACTCTTACGTGCTCATCACCTACTGCCTCTCGGGCAGCTTCTCCATGTGGGTGGACGGACAGCCCGTGACGCTGGCGCCGGGGACCTGCGTGGTGTTGGACCGGCACGTGCCTCACGGCGTGGCGTCCACCGGGCCAGATGACCGCGCCGTCAACATCATCTTGGCCGAGGAGTTCTTCGAGGGACGCCTGCTCGACGGCATGGCCGACCTCGCCTCGCCCTTTGCCACCGAGCTCATGACGCTCGGCGCCTCGCACAGCGCCTGGCGCTTCTATGACACGCACGAGGACGAGCTGGTGCGCGACTGCATCGAGCGCGTGCTCTGCGAACGGTTGGAACCCGACCGTACGAGCCCTTACCTGGTGGACTTCTTCCTCGCGGCGCTGCTCACGCACCTACTGCGCAGCTACGAGCCCAAGGGCGAGCTCGACGACGCGGCTTGGGAACGCACGGAGCTGGCCGGACGCGTGCGCGAGTACATATCGCAGCACTACCGCGAGGGCAACCTGGCGCAGATGGCGGCCGACCTGGGCTACGAGCGCACCTACCTGTCCAAGTTCGTGCGGCAGGCCACGGGATCCACCTTCAAACAGCTCGTGAACCAAGAGCGCATGCGTCGGGCCGCGTTGCTGTTGCGCGGCAGCACGCGACCCATCTACGAGATCGCCGAAGAGGTGGGCTTGGCCAACCTCACGAGCTTCTACCAGCGCTTCCGTGCCTACGCGGGCTGCACGCCGCAGGAGTATCGGGCACAACGCTAGCTCGAGCGGCACCGACCTCTTCCCGCGCCCGCCTTTGGATGCTAGTTCGGGACATCCTGCTGTCCCGAACTAGCGAAAAACGGCCGAATCGACCCCGTTTGCAACAGATGAGGACAAGATTCTGTCCCCGTCTGGGCTTTTGGGACCAGCCAACGACCGTTTGCAACAGATGAGGACACCCAGATGTCCCCATCTGTCGCCCACGGACACGCCAGAGGGAGCTGGAGCCAGAACGGGACACCACGCTGTCCTGTTCTGGCTCCAAAGCCAATGGGCCGTTTGGCGAGGCCGGATACGCACAGCATCCGGCAGGGAATCCGACACGCGCCCGGACCCAATCGGGCCGAACGCGCGGGCGATCAGCCGTTAGCCGAGGTCGGCGCCGTTGGTCTCGATCACGCGCTGGTACCAGTAGAAGCTCTTCTTGCGGCTGCGCGCGAGCGTGCCTTCGCCGGCGTTGTTCTTGTCCACGTAGATGAAGCCGTAGCGCTTGTCCATCTCGCCGCTCGAGGCCGAGACGATGTCGATGGGCGCCCACATGGTGTAGCCGAGCAGCTCCACACCGTCCTTCTCCACCGCGTCGATCATCGCGCGGATGTGTTCGCGCAGGTAGTCGATGCGGTAGGAGTCGTCGATGGAACCATCCTCCTCCACCTTGTCATACG
>CACXFF010000133.1 GCA_902766805.1 uncultured Coriobacteriaceae bacterium
ACTGTGAAACGACAACGCGGATTGTGAGCCTTTTTGGCCCGATGTGCGCAGTGACGCGAGAATGGGCTAGTATCTAGTGCTTGGTTTATGAACGTTCGCGGCGTGTCGCGCCGCCTGTGAGGAGGTCTTGCTGATATGGCAGACGAAGAAAAAACCGACCTGAACGCCGACGAGCGTGTCACTGACGCGCCTGGTGTGGAGGAGACTGCCGCGGATGTGACTGCCGCGGATGTGACTGCCGATACCGTTGCGGTCGAGTCCGCGCAGGATGACGTCGCGCCCGCCGAGGCGCTGATTGACGATCCCGAGCCGATCGTCGAGTCCGAGCCGGCCGTCGAGCCCGAGCCGGCCGTCGAGCCCGAGGCTGTCGAGGTGCCCGCTGCCGAGCCTGAGCCCGAGCCGGTAGCCGCGCCCGCTCCCGCGCCGACGCCCGCTCCCGCTCCCGCGGCGCAGCCCGCCCCTGCACCGAAGGCCAAGGGCACGACCATCTCCCTGCCCATCTGCATCGCAGCTGCCGTGGTCGCGTTGGTCATCGGCCTGCTCATTGGTCACTTCGTGAAGTTTGGCGGCAGCTCACTCACCGGCAAGACGACCCTGAGCGAAGCCGACCTGAACGCCGTCGTCGCGACCTACACGGCGGGTGGCAAGGGCTACGACATCACCGCGCGCCAGGTGCTGGAGAGCGCTGGTTCTCTGGATGCGGCCAAGCAGGCCGACGGCACCTATGCGGTCCCCGGCGCGAGCTCCATCTTGGCTTTCGCCCAGAACGCGATCGTCGAGCGTGAGATTGAGAACAAGGGCATCACGGTGAGCGACGAGGAGATCGCGGCCTACGCCGAGGAGCAGCTGGGCAGCTCCGACTACGCGTCGATTGCCTCCACCTACGGCATGTCTGAGGATCAGATCAAGAGCATCATGAAGACCAACGCTGCCACCAAGAAGCTCTACGACTCCATCGTTGGCGAGGTCGGCGCTACGATGCCCGAGGCTCCCACCGCCCCCGCTGAAGGCGCTGAGGACACGCCCACGGCTGAGTACGGTGCCTACATCGTCAAGCTGCTCGGCGACGAGTGGGATTCCTCCAAGGGTACGTGGGCGCGCAAGGACGGCCCGTTCTACGCCGCTATGGGCGAGATGGACTTCAAGGCCGACTCCGCCACCTACAGCCAGGCTGAGTCTGCGTACTACGTCGCCTACCAGCAGTACAGCCAGCAGGCCAGCACGCAGTCCGGCAAGTGGACCGAGTACATCAACGGCCTCATGTCCAACGCGAGCATCCAGATCAACACCCTGATCTCCTAACGCGCGACGCACGGCTAGCACCAACCACGAGCGGGGCCTTCGGGTCCCGCTTTTTTTGTGGCCGCGCGCGGGCGTGCCCCTTGTCGCTCGGGCTCAAGGGCCACCTGTGCGTCTGGTCCTGAAGCGCTGGATGGGAGTTGGGCCAGTTGTTGCCAACCCACTGCCCCTTCTCGGGCTCGTCAGCAATGCTGTCCTGCGACCCTGCGACCCTGCGACCCCGCGACCCTGCGGCGTGACCGCGTGCGCCCGAGTCCTCTCTTGGCTGTTCCGGTCGACGAGCTTCGTCTCGGGGGAGGGCTCTTTGCGGCGCGCCATTGCCCACGCCGGCTGCCAGCGGGCCTTTGCTTGGGGTCTCGAACCCGCCCACGGCCCGTCGAACCCGCCCACGGCCCGTCGAACCCGCTGGCGCGAACGCGCTATCATCGGGCCAACATGCATGTAGAGGAGTTGCCATGACCGGGATCGTTTCGGGTTGCTTGTTGGGCCATGCCTGCCGTTACGACGGGGCGTCGCGTCCCTGTGCCGCTGTGAGGCGTTTGGCTGCCCGACAGCAGCTGGTGCCCGTCTGCCCAGAGACAGCGGGCGGCCTGCCGCAGCCGCGCGAACCCAGCGAGATTCAGCCGGATGGCACGGTGCGTTCGCGTGACGGGCACGATGTCACGGCCGAGTATTGCCTGGGGGCGCAGCGTACGCTCGACCGTGCGCGGAGCGTTGGCGCCCGCCTGGCCATTCTCAAGAGCAAGAGCCCCTCGTGTGGGTCGGGGCTTGTGTACGATGGAACATTCCAAGGCAAGCTCGTGGCTGGCGACGGCGTCACCACGCAGCTGCTCAAGAAGGAGGGGATCTGCGTGGTCTCAGAAAACATCGTCGCCGACTGCGAACCGTCGTTCAAACACCCGGTCGCCATCATCTTGGGCACGGGTCTGGGCGACCTGGCCCAGCGCGTCAAGCCCGTGCGGCGCATCAGCTATCGCGACATCGAAGGCTTCCCGCAGGACGCCGTGCCGGTGCCGGGACACCACTACGAGGCGATCGTGGGCACCATCAGCGGCGTGCCCGTCGTCCTGTATCCGGGGCGTGTGCACCTGTACCAGGGCTATTCGGCGATGCAGGTGGCCTCGCTCGTGCGTCACGCGCACTCGATCGGCTGTCGCGACCTGATTCTCGCGGGTTCGTCAGGCGCCATCTACGACCACGCGCGGCCGGGCCTGGGCCTCATCACCGACCACATCAACCTCACGGGTGCCAACCCGTTGGCAGACCGCAACGCGTCCGTGTTCGCCGAGACGCCCTTTGTGGGGATGCACGAAGCCTACTCGCCCTATCTGCGCGAGATCTGCATCACGGTGGCTGCCGACAAGGGGATCGACCTCACGACCGGCGTGTATGCGGGCATGATGGGCCCGAGCTTCGAAACGTCGGCCGAGGTGGACGTGCTGGGGCGCTTGGGCGTGAGCTACGTGGGCAACAGCTGCGTGACGGAGACGATCATGGCGCGCGCGTTGGACATGAACGTGCTCGGCATCACGCTCGCAGCGCATTTCGCGGCCGAGCCCAACCTCACGCACGAGGACATCATCAGCTTTGCCGACGACCACGCCGAGCAGTTCGAGGAGCTCGTGTGCGGCGTGCTCGAGGTGCTTGGCTGCGCCGAAGAGTAGGTGCGGCCGCGTGGCTCATCAGCTGCGAGTTGGAAGTGGCTGGTAGTCGCGTAGCCTGCCATCCGTGC
>CACXFF010000134.1 GCA_902766805.1 uncultured Coriobacteriaceae bacterium
CGGCAAGGCCGCGGTACCCAAACGCTGATAAGTGCGTTTGCGTACCCCGTTGGCCGTTCTCAAACGGCAGAAAGCACGTTTGCGTACCCCGTTGGCCGTCCTCAAACGGCAGAAAGCACGTTTGCGTACCAAGGGATGCGCACCCAAACGGTGATAAGCACGTTTGCGTACCCGGTGGGCGGCACTGCGCGCAGTCCCCGTACGGCCGTGCGGAGGTGACTTACCGGTCCGGCTCCCGTTCGATCGAGCGCACCACGTTCATGATCACGTCATCGCCTTTGAGCGCCGCGAACGCCTGTGCGAAGTTCCGTGCGACCAGGAACACCTCGGCGTCGGTCGCCGCACGCGCGCCTTCGCCCAGCATGCGCACGATGCTCGGACTGGGCGCGACCACGATGTGCCCGGCCTCCAGCTCCCTGTCTAGGTCCTCCATGTGCAGGTCGGCACGGTCCTCGTTGTAGATAGATGCGAGCTCCATGACCGCCATCGGCGCGCAGGAGTTGGGGTGGCACAGGCAGCGGTGGTAGCAGCTGCGGGCGAGGTCGTGCTTCTCGAGGTGGTACTGCATGAAGGCCATGCGGTAGTACGCGACCCCGATGCTCTCGTGGGTGTGGGCGCGCGAAAGTGCCACGTTGAGTGTGTCGATGGCGCCCTGGTAGTCGCCTGCCTGCTCCTGGCAGCGCACGATGCGCAGCAGGCTCCGATCGTCGAGGGGGTCCAGCTCGTGCGCGCGCTGGGCGTGGGCCAAGGCGCCGCCCATGTTGCCGGTCTCGAAGCACGCGGCCGATAGCAGCAGGTGCGCGTTGAAGTAGGCGTCGGGGACGAGCCGCACGCGCGCACCTTCCTCGGCGAACAGGCGGTTGTACAGGCCACGTTCCACGAAGCTGTTGAAGTAGCGCCACGAGACCCCCGGCTCGTCCACGAACGCGCGCGCCTCCTCGTAGGGTGCCAAGGCGGCTTTCAGGATGCGTTCGGCGGCTGCCGGCTCTTTGTGGTTGAGCGCATGCACGGCCTCTTCCACGGCGCGCGAGAGATCGTCGCCGTTGAGGAAGAGGTCCTCCACCGCCGCGGCATCTGAGCCGTCCAAGTCGCCGTCGATGATGGCGCGCGCCGTGCGTGCCGCTGCCTCGTCCACGCCCGAGCCTTGGTTGTCACGGGCGGCTTGCATGATGACGCTCACGTCGTTGTGCGCGTTGCCCGAGAGTTGGCGCACGAACGCGTCGGCCGTGCGCCGCCGCCAGAGGTCTTCGTTGATCTCCAGCTCTGCCACGTCCTTGCAGCCCAAAGCCTCCTTTTGGGCGTCCAGGAGCTTCACGGGAGACGCGCCGGGCTCGCAGTAGCGCCTCTTGGGGCAGAAGCGCTCCTCCTCCATGCCGAAGGTCTGCTCCACGGGCTGCAACGACCCGTCTCGGGCGCGCAGCTCGGCGCCGAAGAGCCCCAGCACGGCGAGCGGGTCGGGCAGATCAGACAGGTCAAGCGTGTCGAAGCGCAGCCGGTCGAAGGTCACGGAATAGAGGCAGCTGTGGTAGGACGAGGTGTCGGAGACGCCTGCGACCGACACGCTGCGCACGCGGTCGCTGCAGGCAAACGCCAATGCGGCGAGCAGGATGCCCACGCGCGCGCCATAGGCGGAGGCGGCTTTGGCGCGCATGTGGGTGGTGGTGGGGATGGCGCGTCCCAGCTCGCGACTCCAGTAGGTTTTGGGGAAGGCCTCGGCAGGCGTGAGATCGATCTCGATCGCCACGGCGCCCTGCGCGAGGTTGTCGCGGAAGCCGCAGCTCAGTCGGTAGGGGAGCTGGACGCTCTCGATGCAGCTGGAGAGGGCCTGACGGTAGGCCCATTCGCCTGCGGCGTCGGCAGAGGTCCGCGCCTCGTCCAGGCCTGTAGCGGCGATGCTACGCCATTGGGCGCAGACGGACGACTCCAGGCGTTGCGAGAACTGGTAGAGCTCGGACAGGGTCGCCTCCGAGAGGTCGTCGAACCATCCGTTGGCGAAGCGCACGCGGTTGAGCGCGGCTTCGATCTCCACCAGGCGCTTGCCGGCAAGCCAAGAGTAGGTGGGCTCGATGATGCGCAGGTACACCATGTTGCTGCGCTGCGGCCTCACGGCTTGGACCAAAGGCAGGCGCACGTCATCGGCGAAAATCCCCGCCTCCTCGAGCTGCTGCGCGAGCCACAGCTCGGCGTCGCAGGGCGGCAGCTCGTCGCCCCGAGAGCCAGCGGCGTGCGTCCCGCGTGCCCGCTCCTCGGAGCCCGCGGCGTCGGCACCGTGGGAGAGCATGCTGTCGAGCCGCAGGTCGGCGGCGTGGTCCTCGCGAGAGCTGCCGCCACGGGCCTCGCGCTCGCGCACGTCGGTCACGAATGCCTTGAGCGCAAACGACACGTCGAGGGTCTGCGTGAGGTCGCGTGCGAGCTCGCCAAAGGCTAGGCGGCTCGTGCGCGCTTGCGGGGCCGCGCTTGCTGCGGGTGCGGACACGGGGGTGCCCGCGTCGAGCGCGCTTGTCGCGGGCACTGCGTTGGGTGCGGAGGGCGGGGCGGGCGCCTCGTCGGCATTCCCGCCTGCTTCGGGAGCTTGGGCTGGGCTTGGGGCAGCGTCGTCGACAACGGCGGCCTGTCGCTCCTGCGCCCGCGCCGCGTCGAGTGGGTTGGGCGGTCCGTCGTGTGCCGCCGCGGGGGCGGTGCGCAGGGGCCGACGTCGATATGCGTAGGATATCAGCGCGCCCACCAGCACAAAGCTCAAGCACAGCCCCAACAAGAGCTGGTATGCCAAGTCATCCAATGAGACGGAAGCCCAGCGTATGAACGCGATCGTGAGGCAGACGCCGACGGCCTGCGCCACGATGAGGCCCGTCTGGGGCCTGCGCGGATGGACTTGCGTGCGCTTGGGGGCTTCGTTCACCTGGTTTCCTCCGTCCGGGGCTACGTGCCTGTGCCGGCGCGCGACACATACGTCCATCATACCCACCATACCGTTGTAATACACTTACGCGCGTGGCTGCAGCCGCAGCCACGAGGCCAGGAGAAAGGCATGCCTATGCGCCGCACACCCGCGATCACCGCCCTTGCCCTTGCCCTCGGTTTCTCTCTCGGCCAGCCCCTCGTGGCACTGGCCGACGCATCTGGCTGGGTGCGTGGGGACGCGGGCTGGAGCTACGTGAACCAGGACGGGTCGTTGCGCACGGGTTGGCTGTGGGACGGCGCCTGGTACTACCTGGACGAGCGCGGCACGATGCTCACGGGCTGGCAGCAGATTGACGGTGTGCGCTACCACCTCGACGCGACGGGTGCCATGAGCAGGGGCTGGCTGCGCGACGGTGACGACTGGTACTACTTGGATGCCGAGCAGGGCGCCGCCCATACGGGTTGGCTCTGGCAGGGGGCATGGTACCTCTGCGACGCGCAGGGCAAGATGCTCACCGGTTGGCAGGAGATCGACCAGAGGCGCTATTTCCTCGACGCGGACGGTGCGATGCGCACGGGCTGGCTGGACGACGGCGGCAAACGTTACCACTTGGACGCCGCCGGGCTGGCGGTCACCGGCTGGCAGGACCTGGACGGCGCGCGCTACCACTTCGACGCGGACGGCGCGATGAGCGTGGGCTGGCTGGACGACGGCGGCGCGCGCTATTACTTGGGCGAGGACGGTCGGCTGTGCCTGGGCTGGCAGGAACTGGACGGCGGCTGGCGCTATTTCGCGTCCGACGGCAGGCTGCTCACGGGCACGCAGACCATCGAGGGCGTGCTGTGCTATTTGGCCGCCGACGGCGCGGCCCGCACGGGCTGGGTCGACGAGGGCGGCGTGCGCCTCTACCTGGATGACTATGGTCGCGCGCTCACGGGCGCTCAGCAGATCGATGGCGTGTGGTACCTGTTGGCCGCCGATGGCGCACGGCAGACGGGTTGGGTGCAGCAGGGCGACGACTGGTACTGCCTCACCCCCGAGGGTGCCGCGCGCACGGGCTGGTACCTCTACCAGGGTGCTTGGTACTACCTGGACGAGACGGGCAGGATGCTCACGGGCCACGTCGAGGCGGACGGCAGCTGGTATTACCTCGCGCCTTCGGGCGAGATGCAGGTGGGGTGGGTCCAGGACGCGGGCACGTGGTACGCGCTGGGGCCGAACGGTGCCGCGCGCACGGGCTGGTACCTCTATCGCGACTCCTGGTACTACCTGGACGGGACGGGCGAGATGCTCACCGGCTGGCAGCTGGTGGATGGCCGTTGGTACCACCTGTCCGGCGGTGGCGCGATGGACAGCGGTTGGCTGTCCGACGCGGGCGCCTGGTACTTCTTGGATGCGAGTGGCGCGGCGCACGAAGGCTGGCTGCAGCGGGGTGCGGCGTGGTACTACCTCGTCCGTGCCGAGGACGCTCCTCCGGCCATGGTGACGGGCTGGCATGATATCGGCGGCGAGACCTATTACTTCTGGGACAGCGGTGCGATGGCCACGGGCACGCACGACATCGACGGCCAACGCTGCACGTTCGCCGCGTCCGGCGCGCTGCAGAGCAAGACGGGCATCCCGACCGAGGTGACCAAGGACCCCGCCATCCCGCAGGGTTGGTTCCTCTCCAACGGCTCCCTCTACTACCTCGAGGAGGACGGGAGCCTCGCGCATGACGTGGTGCTCACCTCGACCCTTGCCTTCCCGCTCACGCCGAGCGGTGCTTTGGCCAACGCGAGCGTCTCCACCCTGAGCATGGGCACGGTCACGGTGCCGGCGATGGCGCGCATGATGGGCACCGACAGCGAGCACGTGGCGGCGGGCGGCATCGGCGCGGGGGCGCTGCTGCAGTTCAAGGACCTGCGCGACCCCAATCCCGAGGGCATTACGGCTGCCCAGATCGACGAATTCATCGACCGGTACTGCGGCTACTCCGAGACGGAGATCTTCCATGTGCGCAGCTCGTTGCGCGGGCAGGGCCAGGCCTTCCTCGACGCTTCGCGCAGCGCGGGCGTCAACGTGGTCTACCTGGTGTGCCATGCTCTCAACGAGAGCGCTTGGGGCTGCTCGGAGCTGGCCTGCGGCAACAGCTGGACCGATCCGCAGGACGGCAAGACGGGCGTGTACTACAACTATTTCGGCTATGCCGCGGTGGACGACAACCCGTACGACGGCGGCATGCGTTGGGCCAAAGAGCACGGCTGGACCTCTCCGGCGGCCGCCATCGCGGGCGGTGCCGAGGCCATCTCGCGCTCGTGGGTCAACAACGTCGCCTCGCCGCAGCGCACGCTGTACGAGATGCGTTGGGACCCCGCCTACGCAGCGCGCAACCACGAGGCGGGTTGGCACCTCTACGCTACCGACGATGACTTCTGTGTCACGGTGGGCTACCTCATGGCGTGGCTGTGCGATGACGAGGGGGTCACACCGTCTCTGAACCTGATCGTCCCCGTGTATGCCCGCTAGCGCAGGCGCTTGTAGAAGAGGCTTACTTATTCGGATAAGCTGCGCGCCATTAGCTATAACGGCGTATGAGCCTGCATAAAATACACGGTTTTTTCGATATTGTTGCGATTTTATGAGTCACGTTGACAGCGTGGACCACGGACCGTTAGGGTAGTCGGTGCCAAAAGGGGCAATGCCGTCGACAGGACGAGGGGAGGCGCAGTCTCATGCGCAGACGCAACAGCAGACAGGACGCCATCCGTGACATCGTCCGCTCGGCATCCGTGCGCACGCAGCGCGACCTCGTGTCCGAGCTCGAGGCACGCGGCTTCAGCTGCACCCAGGCCACCGTTTCGCGTGACATCGCGGACATGGGCCTGCGCAAGCTCCCCGAGGGCGTCTACGTCCTCGCCGAGGACCTTCACCTGCAGCGCATGGTTCACGACCTGGTCAATGACGTGAACCGCGCTGACAACCTCGTGCTGGTCAAGGCCCAGCCGGGCACGGCACCGGGCATCGCCGCGGCCATCGACGCCGCCGACCTGGAGAACGTCGTGGGTTCGCTCGCGGGCAACGACACCATATTGGTCGTCATGAGCGACGCCGACTCCGGCGCCGAGTTCGTCACGCTCGTCAAGAAACTCCTGAACAACCGATGAAAGCGGTCATCCGGCCGCAGCGTCGGGTGCCCGCGCCTCAAAGCCTGCCAAGCCACGACGCTTGGCACACGGCGGACGGAACGCGTCCGCCGCAAGGGATGAGTAGGCCCTGTTCTTCGGTATGAGCACGACACGACTACATCAACAAACGGTCCGCTGACGCGGACGATGGAGGGAGAAACACCATGGCTATCATCAGCGAGCACATCAAGGGAGAGCCGCACTCCAAGGGCAAGATCGTCCTGGGCTATTCGGGCGGCCTGGATACGTCGGTCCTCATTCCCTGGCTGCAGGAGGAGGGCTACGACGTGGTCGCCGCCATCGCGGCCGTCGGCCAGCCTGCCGACTCTGACATCGAGGCCATCGCGGCCAAGGCAGAGCAGATCGGCGCCGTCAAGTCCTACATCCTGGACCTGCGCGAGGAGTTCGCGGAGATCAACTGCGTCCAGGCCATCTACGCCAACTCCCTGTACGAGGGCGTTTACCCGCTGCTCTCCGCCATCTCCCGTCCCCTGATCGCCAAGCACCTCGTGCGCGTCGCCCATGCCGAGGACGCCGTGGCCATCGCGCATGGCTGCACCGGCAAGGGCAACGACCAGGTGCGCTTCACCTTGGGCATCCAGGCCCTCGACCCGCAGCTCGACGTCCTCGGCCCGCTGCGCTACTGGGAGCTCACCACGCGTAGCGCCGAGCTGGAGTTCGCCGCGAGCCACAACGTGCCCGTCCGTGCGACCAAGGAGTCGCCGTACTCCATCGACGAGAACGTGTGGGGCCGTGCCGTGGAGTGCGGCGTGCTCGAGGACCCGTGGAACCACGTGCCCGAGGATGCCTGGGCGATCACCGTCGATCCCACGCAGGCGCCCGACGAGGTCACCGAGGTCGTCATCTCCTTCGAGAAGGGCAAGCCCGTCGCCATCGACGGCAAGAAGATGGGCATGCTCCAGCTCGTCCAGACCATGAACAAGGTGGGCGGCGAGAACGGCTTTGGCCGCATCGACACGATCGAGGACCGTCTCGTGGGCCTCAAGAGCCGCGAGTGCTACGAGCAGCCTGGCGCGCTGGCGCTCATCAAGGCGCACCAGCACCTGGAGAAGATGTGCCTGCCCGGCGAGGTCCTGGAGCAGAAGGCCGTGCTGGAGCACGCGTGGGCCAAGCAGGTCTACAACGGCCTGTGGTACTCCCCGCTGAAGGAGGCCTACGACGCGTTCTTCGCGAGCACGCAGAAGACGGTCACCGGCGAGGTGCGTCTGTCCTTCTACAAGGGCAGCTGTACGGTCACGGGCTGCAAGGCCCCGGTCGCCATGTACGACTTTGGCCTGGCCACCTACGACGAGGGCGACACCTTCGACCGCTCCGCCGCCGCGGGCTTCATGACCCTCTACGGCCTGCCCAACAACACCTGGGCCAAGAAGGTCGGCGGCTGGTCGAGCGTCGACGCCGACAAGGCCAAGATGGCCGAGGTCCTCTCCTTCGCCAGCGCCGTGAAGGCACAGCAGGCATAACTGCATACGCGCCGCTTAGCATCACCAGACTCGGAAAGGTCGTCGCAGCTCCTGCGGCGGCCTTTTTCTGTCGCTAGCGACCGACGTGGTGCTCCGCCCGCGCTTGTTACCCCAGAGCCGAAGGCTCCACGGTAACAGCGGCGCGCTGCCATCGTTGCCGTCCGCCAACGCATCGCCGTTCTCTCCTGCCCGCGATGCTATGCTGTGACGTGAGAAGAAAACGATTGGGAAGGCCTGCGCCACGCTCGCCTCGTGCGCCTGCGTGGGCCGGTGAGTGAGTGAACAATGGAAGACCTCAAGGGGGGACTGTCGTCCGGCACGGGCGGCAATCCTCATAGCCTGTCTGGAAACGACTCGGCGCGCACGCTCGTGGGAAGCACGCACTGGGAGGTGCTGGCGTGCGACGACGCGAGCGTGGAGCGCTTGGTGCGCGAGCTCAAGGTCACGCCGCTGGTGGCGCGCGTGTTGGTGGCGCGTGGCATCGCCGATCCCGCCCAGGCGGCGCGTTTCCTGAAGCCGTCGCTGGAGCGCGACTGGCTCGACCCGCTGCTCATCCCGGGGCTGTCCGCTGCGGCCGACCGCGTGCAGGGGGCCCTCGAGAGCGGTGAGCGCATCTGCGTCTTTGGCGACTTCGACGTGGACGGCATCTCGGCGACCTGCCTTTTGGCCGAGGGGCTGCGCGCGTTGGGCGGCCAGGTGGGCACGCTCATCCCGCGGCGTTTCGGCGAGGGCTACGGGCTGTCGGTGGAGGCGTGCAACCGTGCCAAGCAGGAGTTCGACCCGCAGCTGGTAGTGACCGTGGACAACGGCATCGCGGCCGCGCAGGAGGTCGCGTGGATGCTCGAGCACGGCATGGACGTGGTGATCACCGACCATCACGAGCCGGCCGACCTGGTGCCGCGCGCGGTGCCGGTGTGCGACCCCAAGCTGGAGCCCGACAACCCCTGCCGCGAGCTCGCGGGCGTGGGCGTGGCCCTCAAGCTCGTGGCCGAGCTGGGCCGGCGCATGGGCAAGCCCGACCTGTGGCGGAGCCTCACCGACCTGTGCGCGTTGGGCACCGTGTCCGACATGATGCTGCTCACGGGCGAGAACCGCAGCCTGGTGCACGACGGCATCCAGCGGCTGCGCGTGTCGGCGCGCCCCGGCATCGTGGCCCTGGCGGCCAGCGCCGGCATAGACCTGTCCACGATCACCTCGGACGGGCTGCCCTTCTCCATCGTGCCGCGCCTGAACGCTTCGGGACGGATGGGCTGTGCCGACCTGGCTTTGGACCTGCTGATGTGCAGCGACCCGGTGCAGGCGGCCGAGCTCGCCTCCCAGTTGGAGGGCGTCAACCGCGAACGGCGCGACATAGAGGGCGAGCTGTCGCGCGAGGCGTTGGCCCAGGCCGAGGAGCTGTGGCGTGAGGGGGCGCGCTGCCTGGTGCTGGCCGGCGAAGGCTGGCACGAGGGCGTCAAGGGCATCGTGGCGAGCCGCGTGGTCAACCGCTACCACGTGCCCACGATCCTGTTCTCGATATCCGAGGACGGCACGGTGGCGCGCGGCAGCGGGCGTTCGGTGGGCAGCGTCGACCTGTTCCACGCGGTGGAGCAGTGCTCCGACCTGGTCCTGCGCTTTGGCGGGCATGCTGGTGCGGTGGGCGTGAGCATCGACCCGGCGCAGCTCGGGGCCTTTCGCGCGCGCATGGACGAGGTGCTGCACGCCTGTCCCGCCGACGAGTTCGAGGACAGCGGCGAGGTGGCGTGCTTCGTGGGGCTCGAGGAGCTCACGGTGCCGCTCATCCGCTCGCTCGACGTGTTGCAGCCCTTTGGCCAGGGCAACAAGGTCCCGCTCTTCGCCGCGCGCAACGTGACCATGGTCGCGCGCGGCCGCGTGGGCGCTGCGGGCGACCACCTGCGCTTCTTCGCGTCGGACGGCATCTCCAGCGTGCCGGCCATCATGTTCCGTGCGCCGCAGATAGAGCGTGCCGCGTCCTGTGACGAGGCCGTGGACTTGGTCTTCGAGGCCGTGGCCGAGGAATGGCAGGGGAGGGTCAAGCCCAAGCTCATGGTGCGTGACATCATCTATCGCCCGGCTGTCGAACCCTCGCTCCAGTCGGCCGCCGCCTCTCCTGCTCCCGAGCCCGCATGGCGTCCGGAGGAGCTGGCGGGCCTGCCCTACGACGAGCTCACGCAGCGACTCGTGCGGCTGTTCATCGGCGACCACGAGCTGCTCGACGCCCAGCGCCGTGCGCTGGAAACGTTGGCCCAAGGCCGCTCGTGCATGGCCGTGATGGCCACGGGGCGCGGCAAGTCCCTGATCTTCTACGTTCATGCGGCGCGCGAGGCCATCGCGCGGGGCCGTGCGAGCGTCTTTGTGTATCCGCTGCGCGCCCTGGTGGCCGACCAGCGCC
>CACXFF010000135.1 GCA_902766805.1 uncultured Coriobacteriaceae bacterium
CGGGCGTGGCGGAATTGGCAGACGCGTACGGTTCAGGTCCGTATGGGGGCAACCCCGTGAAGGTTCAAGTCCTTTCGCCCGCACCAACGATTTACCAGCGGTTTTGCTTCGGCAAAGCCGTTTTTTTGTGCCGAAAGACAGCGGTTGGCGTACATCTGGGCGCTGCCCTCACTCAGTCATCACCCAGCTCTTCACCCATTCTGAGTGAGGGCTGAGTGAGGATAGACATGATGGAGCAGGCGCTTCGGCTGCGCCGTCGGCATGCGGCTGGATCTCGTCTCATGCTCCGCGATCAGGCAACTGCCTGTCGCTGGGAAGCTAGCCCAGCAAGGAGTCGTCGTCCTCTTCCTTCTCGTGGTTGAAGTACACCTTGCGCATACGACGCTCTGCGATGAACGCGATGAGCAGACAGAGGAGCACGCCCCCCACCACGAGCACGATGACACCCGTGCGTGTCCCAAAGAGCCATTCCAGTGGATTCATGGTGTGACCTCCGTCCTCAGCTGCGCAAATCAGCGCGCAGCCGTTAAGTATATACTGAGAAAGCTTTTGGGTGCCGCTGGTGGGCCCAGGTGAGAATGTGCGCGGCGCAAGGGGCGCCTGCCAACGAGAGGAGTAGCGAGATGCTCGACATCAAGTTCGTACGCGAGAACCCCGAGGTGGTAGACAAGGCGGTCGCGTCTCGCAACGGCTCGTGGGACAAGGAGCGCTTCTTTGAGCTCGACGAGGCCCGCCGTGCCGTCATTGGCGAGGTCGAGTCCCTGCAGGCCGACCGCAACGCCAAAAGCAAGCTGATCGGCCAGCTCATGCGTGAGGGCAAGAAGGATGAGGCCGAGGCTGCCAAGGCCGAGGTCGCCGCCAACAAGGAGCGCATCTCCGAACTGGAGACCAAGCGCAACGAGCTGGACGCAGCCCTGACCGATCTCGTGTGCCGCATCCCCAACATCCCCGACGAGTCTGTCCCCTACGGCAAGGACGACACAGAGAATCCTGAGGTGCGCCGCTGGGGCACCCCGCGTGAGTTTGGCTTCGACCCCAAGGCTCACTGGGACCTGGGCCCCGACCTCAACATCATCGACTTTGACCGCGGCGTGAAGATCGCCGGCGCGCGCTTCTACGCGCTGGGCGGCCTGGGCGCTCGTCTGGAGCGCGCGCTCATCAACTTCATGATCGATTGTCACACCTCCATCGGCTTCAAAGAGTGGTGGCCTCCCGTGATCACCAATGCTGCCACGCTTTATGGCACGGGGCAGCTGCCGAAGTTCGAAGAAGACCTGTACCACGTGTCCCCTGACCTGTACCTGATCCCCACGGCGGAGGTCATGCTCACCAACCTGCACCGTGACGAGGTGCTGGACGGCTCCAAGCTTCCGCTGTGGTACTGCGCCTTCACCCCTTGCTTCCGCGAGGAAGCGGGCTCTGCCGGTCGTGACACCCGTGGCATCATCCGCGTGCACGAGTTCGACAAGGTCGAGATGGTCAAGTTCGCCACTCCCGAGGACTCCATGAACCAGCTCGAGTCCATGACCAACGAAGCCGAGCTCGTCCTGCAGAAGCTGGGCCTGCCCTATCGCGTGGTCACGCTGTGCACCGGTGACATCGGCTTTGGCGCGTGCAAGACCTACGACGTGGAGGTCTGGCTACCGAGCTACAACAACTACAAAGAGATCTCCTCCTGCTCTAACTGCTGGGATTTCCAAGCGCGCCGTGCCAACATCAAGTACAAGGACCCCGCGAACTTCAAGGGCACGCGCTTCGTGCACACCCTGAACGGCTCTGGTTTGGCAGTGGGCCGCACCATGGCCGCCGTCCTCGAGAACTACCAGAACGAAGACGGCACCGTGACCATCCCCGAGGCGCTCGTGCCCTACATGGGCGGCGTGGAGCGCATCGAGCCCACAGAGGACGTCACCGCCTAGCGCGGCTATCCTGTCATCGCGTAAGCCCCGGTCCCGCATCCACCGCCTGGATGCGGGACCTTTGGTATGGGGCTACGGCACCATGACGGCGGGCGCACCGTCATCAAGCAGCACTTCGAAGTCGTACTGCGCGTGGAGTGCGTCGAGCAGGTCCATGAAGGACACGAGCCGTGCGTCCTGCTGCCCGAAGAAGGAACGTATGAGCTCGCTGATCGAACTCGCATGTGTGCTCTGGAGGACATGGGCGAGCTCTGCGGAGGGGACGGTGACGAGCGTCTCGCGACGGGGGCTGTCGTAGAGGCTGTGGGTGAGGGCTCCCTCGCTGCGCTCGTAGAGGCACAGATCCTCGTGGTGGAGCGTGCCCATCACAAGCTCGTGGGCGTCTCTCCCAGGGTCGCAGACGATGACCTGGGTGCCCTCTAGCTGGGCAAAGAGCTTGTCGTGAGACATGATCTGACTGATAGGGGTGTGGTGCCGCTCTCCTCGCATCTCTCCTCCTCCGTGCCCGCACGGTCGCAGGCGTCGCTTCTGTTGGTGTCCACGGTAACACATA
>CACXFF010000136.1 GCA_902766805.1 uncultured Coriobacteriaceae bacterium
AGCGGCTGCCGCTCACAGCCCCACGTGGTCGATGAGGGCCGCCTGGTAGCCTGCACCGAAGCCATTGTCGATGTTGACCACCGACACGCCGCTCGCGCAGGAGTTGAGCATGGAAAGCAGCGCTGCCACGCCGCCTAGCGACGCCCCGTAGCCCACGCTCGTGGGCACCGCGATGACCGGGCTGCGCGCTAGGCCGCCCACGACGCTCGCGAGCGCGCCCTCCATTCCAGCAACGGTCACCACGACCGAGGCGCCCTGTATCTCGGCGGTGTGTGCGAGCAGGCGATGGATGCCTGCCACGCCCACATCGTAGAGGCGTACCACCCGGCTGCCGAGCATCTCGGCTGTGAGGGCGGCTTCTTCGGCGCAGTACAGGTCGCTCGTGCCAGCTGCGGCAATGACCACATAGGAGCGGCCGCTCGGCTCGGGCATGTCGCCAACGATGCCGATGCGCGGCAGCTCGTGATAGGCGAACGCATCCGCGAGCTCGGGGTCTGCGCCCTGCGCGAGGATCGTGCGCACGGCATCGGCTTTGTCGGCGTCCAGACGCGTGATGAGCACGCGCTGCTGCCCGCCTGCGACCAAAGCCTGCGTGATGCCCGCGATCTGCTCGGCCGTCTTGCCCGCGCCATAGATGACTTCGGACTGGCCCGTGAGCAGGCCGCGGTGCAGGTCGGGCCGCGCGTAGCCCAGGTCGGCAAAAGGCGCCTGCGCGAGCTGGTCGCAGGCTTCCGTGACGCCCACGTTGCCCGCGGCGACTTGCGTGAGCAACGCTTCCACTTCGTGACGGTCCATGGGACCTCCTTGTTCCTGTGACGAGCGGATGCGACGGCGCGCAAGCCCCGTATTCAGTATCTCGTTGAGGTATTGCGGTCAGTGTAGCCCAAGAGTGGGCCACGCAAGAGCAGCTTGCGTATTATGGTACAGAGCCTATCCGCGGCCGCGCCCCTATGGGCGTGCGACCCCATACCAAGGAGTCTCTATGCCTCAGCACATGAAGAGCGCCCCATCCTCCGATAACGCGCCTGTCATGGTACAGCCCTCTTCCGGACCCGCGCCCGCACGCGGACGCGTGAGCGTGGGCAAGGTCGTGGCCATCGTCGTCGGCGTGCTGCTCGTGTGCCTGCTGGTGTTGGGCGGCCTGCTCTGGTTCTCGGCCCAGCGTATCCAGGGGCACGCACAGTCCGCCATGGGCGCGGTCGACGAGCTCACGGCTGCTTTGGACAAGCTGGACAGCGAGCGCATCCTCGCAAGCTCCCAGACGATAACCAACGAGGTCGATGCCATCCAGCTCGAGGCTGACGGCGTGCCCTGGCGCATCGCGGGGGCGTTGCCCGTGGTGAGCGAGGACGTCGGCATCGCCCGCCAGGCCCTGACGATCACCAACACCCTCACCGACAACGCTCTCATGCCTATGGCACAGAGCTACGACCAGCTCTCGAAGACCTTCGCATCCTCGACGTTCTCGCTGGATTCGCTGGGCAACAACGTCAACGCCCTGCAGGACCTTTCGGACAAGCTGGTGCAGGCAGGCGACGTGCTCGTGACCGCGCGCAAGGACGCCGCCGCCCTCGGCAACTCGCACTTCGACGCCATCAACAAGGCTGTGGACAAGATGCGCGAGCTGCTCGACCAGGCGTCTGAGCTCTACGAGTCCAACGAGGAGGTCATCAAGGGCGTGCAGTCGTTCTTGGGGGCGGGCTCGGACATCTTGGGCATGCTGACGGGTGGGTCGAGTAGCGGTTCGGGTGGCATTGCGGATGCCGCGGCTTCTGCGTCTCAGGCAGGGGCCTCCCTGCCCGCGGCGGCCTAGCACATCAATAGGCCACGCTTTTGCCGCCCCTGCCCTTGGCGGCCGGCGTGGTACCAAAAAGACGTGGTCTTTTTGGTACCACGCGCCAGCAGGTGCTCTTTGCCCTGCCTTCGTGATTTTGCAAATGGCGCAGACGCCCGCGGCATAAAGCTGTAACATCACTTCGGCCAAGAATGGACGTGCACCTGTGCGCCCGCGTCGTGCAACCCGCAGGACAGCCACATCATCAGGAAGAGAGGACCATGAGTCAGGATATTCAGACGAGGAAAGTCGTCATCATCGGCGCTGGGAAGGTTGGCTCGCACTGTGCCCTGTGCCTCATGTTCAACCACCTGGTGAACGAAATCGTGTTTTTGGACGTGAACGAGGAGGCCGCGTGGGCGCAGTGCGCCGACCTCAACGACCTCGCGTCGGGCATCGGCGACTCGTTCGAGATCCGCGTGGGCACCTACGAGGACTGTGCCGACGCGCACTTCATCATCATGACGGCGGGCCGCAGTCGTCGTCCGGGCGAGACGCGCTTGGAGATGCTCGAGTCCATGAAGGGCGTGCTGGGAAGCATCGTGGACGGCATCAAGTCCTCTGGCTTCCAGGGCATCCTCATCTCCATCTCCAACCCCTCCGACATCGTGGTTGAGTACCTGTACCGCGAGCTTGGCCTGCCGCGCGGCCGCGTGTTCGGCACGGGCACCAGCTTGGACTCCGCGCGCCTGCGCCGCATCGTGGCCGAGCGCATCGGCGCCGATCCCAAGCAGATCCAGGCGTTCGTGATGGGCGAGCACGGTGACTCGAGCTTCATCCCCACGAGCCACGTGTCCATCGGCGGCATCCCTCTGCGCGAGTACCTCAAGATTCGTCCGCAGGTCGGTCAGCTGGACTGGAAGGAGATCACGCAGGAGGTGCGCGCCGCGGGCGGCCGCATCGTCGCGGGCAAGGGCTCCACGGAGTTCGGCATCGGCTCGATGGCAAGTGACCTCATCACCGCGATCCTGCACGACGAGAAGCGCGTGATGCCGCTGGCCGTGCACCTGGACGGTGAGTATGGTGAGAGCGGTATCTCGGCCGGCACGCCCTGCATCGTGGGCGACCGGGGCATCGAGGAGGTCCTGGAGCTGGACCTGTCCTACGACGAGGAGCAGGCGATGCGTTCGAGTTGCGCAATCATCCGCGCCAACGTCGCTGGCCTGGACTAAGCGCCGCGGCCTGAGCGTTTTGCCGTCTTCGCCGCGGGCGATGACGCAAGGCCCCCGCCGTGCGGGGGCTTTTTTGGTGCGGCGGACAAGTTCGGTGGACGTTGTTGGCGGAAGCTCCGTGCGCCCCTTGGTAGCTTCGCAGCCCTGGCTGGGCTCTCTTTGTCACATCTGTGTACATTTCGGCCGCGGCGCCGTCGTTGCGCTACCCTGTTGCAGTGTCGACAAGGATTGATTGTAGGAGGGCAGCCCTATGGCCTTTGGTGTAAAGAAAGAGGACGAGTTCTTTGGTCTGCTGCGTGACGTCGCGACCACCATCAAGGAGGCGAGCCAGGAGTACGTGGAGGTGTTCCGCGAGTTCCCGGACTCCATCACGCGCATCCCGCGCCTCAAGGTCTACGAGACCAACTGCGACGAGCAGGTGAGCGCCGTCATGAAGAAGCTCTATTCGTCGTTCATCACGCCTTTTGACCGCGAGGACATCTCGGCGCTGGCGTTGGCGCTCGACGACATCATGGACTATATGGAGACCACCGCCGCACGTCTGGAGCTCTTCAACGTGGACGGTATCCGTGCCGAGGCCGTGGAGATGGCCGAGCTCACCGTCATCGCCGTGAACGATATGTACGACATGATCGACCACCTGAGCGAGTTCCACAAGGAAGGCATCGTGATGGACAAGGCGTCCGCCATCGGCCGCGTGGAGGACCAAGCCGACGAGGTCTACCGCACCGCGCTGCGCACGCTGTTCCACGATGACGAGCTGTCCGGCAAGATGTCCACCGCCTGGCTGCGCATTTTCGACCGCATGGAGCACTGCGTGAACTCCGTGGACCACGCCGCTGCCGTCGTGCGCACCGTGGTCATGAAGAGCGCGTAAGCCTCGCCGTACCACACAGAGCCGCCCAAAACAACGCGGCAGGTGCCCGATGGGTGCCTGCCGCGTTTTTCGCGCCGGCCGCGCCGACCACGTGGTCGTCGACGCCTTGCGCACGACCCTTACGCGCGCAGGCTTTCCGGCATCTCCGGTGGATAGCGCAGGAAGAAGTCCCAGATGATGGCCTCATACGGCACGGGCTCCGAGAAGAGGAAGCCCTGCGCGCGGTCGGCTTCGGCGCTGCGCAGAAACGCGAACTGCCCTTCGGTCTCCACGCCTTCCACTAGGGTCTTCATGTCCAGGTCATGCGCGAGGTGGGTGATGGTGGAGAGGATGGTTTTGGACTTGGCGTTGCCTTCCATCCCGCGCAGGAACTCCATGTCCACCTTGAGCACGTCGAAGTCGTAGTCCTTGAGCAGGTTGAGGCTGGAGTAGCCGCTGCCAAAATCGTCCATCCACACTTCGTAGCCCAGTTGGTGCAGCTCCTGGATCGTGGAGCGCAGCAGCGTGGGGTCGTCGGCCAACGACGACTCGGTGACCTCCACGTGCACCAGTTCGCGCGGAATGCCCGCACGCTGCACCTGCTCGTCCAGGATTTGGGGAATGTCGGTCACCGCCAGCGCGCTGGGTGAGAAGTTGAGCGACACCGGCACGGCGGTGCCGATGCGGTCGAGGGTGCGGCGCACGTCGGCGCAAGCGGTGGAGATCACGTGGGTGTCCAGCAGGTGGATGAGCCGCGCCTCCTCCAGGTAGTGCACGTACTGCGCGGGCGAAAGCGTGCCGAGCACGGGGTCCACCCAGCGCGAGAGGGCCTCCACGCCGCAGGTACGGCGCGTGGTCACGCGTACCACGGGCTGGTAGTGGATGTGGATCCAGCCTTCGGAGATGGCGCGTTCGACGTTGTTGATCACGTAGTCGCGCAGGTCCTCCGAAAGCGCCAGCGTATGGTCGTAGAAGCGCACGCAGCGGTCGTAGCGACCTTTGATGGACTCGCAGGCGACCTTGGCGCGGTCGTGGGCGAAGGGGATGGAGACCTCGTTGGGCGCGAGCTCGTACACGCCGGCCTTGATCTCTACGGGCATGCCGTTGACCAGCTGGGCCGCGCGGTCGTGAACCTGTTGCAGGCGCTCTTCTAGCCCTTCGCGCCGGGCGAGGATCACGAAATGGTCGTCGGAAAAACGCGCCACAAGCTCCTGCGGGAAGCACTCCTGCAAAAGCGAGCCGACGCGCTGCAGCACCTCGTCGCCGCCCTCGTAACCCAAGCGGAAGTTGATGCTGCGGAAGTGGTCGATGTCGATGAACACGCTGGCCATGGGCGTGCCTTGGGCCGTGGCGTCGGCCAGGATCTCGCCGGTGTGCATGTGGTAGTAGCGCATGGAGGGCAGGCCGGTGAGCGCGTCGACCTTCGAGATGGCCTGGGTGTCCACGATGCCCTTGCCCTGCACGGCGAACATGCCCGATGCGCTCGTGATGTCGGCCACAAAGACGAAGAACACGTCACCGGCGCTGCTGTTGCG
>CACXFF010000137.1 GCA_902766805.1 uncultured Coriobacteriaceae bacterium
CGGCGGGCGTCGCGACTGGCGAGTCCCACGGGTCGCCCACGCCCCTGCATCAGCTCGATCAGCTCGACTCATCAAAGCCATAAGAACTCGCAACATGCCCAAAACAGATTTCGTGCCAAAATAGCTAGGCACAGCTTGGGGTCCCTCCGTGCGGAGCCGGCCCCTGCAAGAGAGAGGAGCCACGTTTCATGTACAAGATCCTCAAAAAGACCCAGTATTCCGAGAAGGTGTTCAAGTTCCGCATCGAGGCGCCGCGCATGGCCAAGCATGCCCACGCCGGCCAGTTCCTCATGGTCCGCGCGAGCGAGACCGGCGAGCGCGTTCCCTTCACCTTCGCGGACTGGAATGCCGAAGAGGGTTGGGTCGAGTTCATCTTCATGGTCATCGGCAAGACCACCACGCAGCTTTCGCAGCTGCAGGAGGGCGACAGCCTGCTGGACGTGACCGGCCCGCTGGGCACCCCCACCGAGATGGCGCCCGGCAAGTGGGCGGTCATCGGCGGCGGCGTGGGCCTGGCCATTGCGTTCCCTGTCGCGCGCCAGTTCGTGGCGGCCGGCAACGAGGTGCACGCCATCATGGGCGCCCGCACCAAAGACCTGCTGCTGCTCGAGGACCAGTTCCGCACGATCTGCGACGACGAGCACCTGCATATCACCACCGACGACGGCTCCTACGGCGAGCAGGGCGTGGTCACCGCGCCGCTCGAGCGCCTGCTGCAGGCGGGGGAGGTGGACCACGTCTTCTGCGTCGGTCCCGTCCCGATGATGAAGTTCTCGTCGCTCACCGCCGCCAAATACGACACGCCCATCATCGCGAGCCTCAACCCCATCATGGTGGACGGCACGGGCATGTGCGGCTGCTGCCGCGTGGAGGTCGACGGCGTCACCAAGTTCGCGTGCGTCGACGGCCCCGACTTCGACGCCACCAAGGTGGACTGGAACGACCTGTCGCTTCGTCAGGCGTCGTACCGCACGGAGGAAGGCCAGGCCCTCAAGGCCTACGAGGAGGCGAACTGCGCATGCCAGAAGTAACCAAGTACAAGGCGAACATGACCATTCCCCGCACTCCGGACAACGAGGAGCCGGCCGCCGAGCGCGCCTGCGACTTCCGTCCGGTGGACAAGGGCTACACCGCCGAGATGGCCCAGCTCGAGGCCAGCCGCTGCCTGCGCTGCAAGAAGCCGCTGTGCGTCGAGGGCTGCCCGGTCAACATCAAGATCCCCGACTTCATCACCGCCATCTACGAGGGCGACTTCGGCCGCGGCCTGGACATCATCCGCGAGGACTCCATGCTGCCCGCCATCTGCGGCCGCGTGTGCCCGCAGGAGAGCCAGTGCGAGGGCAAGTGCGTGCGTGGCCGCAAGGGCGAGCCAGTGGCCATCGGCCAGCTGGAGCGCTTCCTGGGCGACCAGCCAGAGCTCGCGTCCACGCCCGAGATGAAGCCCAAGAACGGCAAGAAGGTCGCCGTCATCGGCTCTGGCCCGTCGGGCATCACCTGCGCCGGCGAGCTTGCGCGCAACGGCTTCGACGTCACGGTCTTCGAGGCGTTCTTCACGGGCGGCGGCGTGCTGGTCTACGGCATTCCCGAGTTCCGTCTGCCCAAGGCGGTCGTCAAGCGCGAGATCGACGGCCTGGAGGCCCTTGGCGTGAAGTTCGAGTTCAACTCGGTGATGGGTCGCCTCGAGACGGCCGAGGAGCTGCTGGGCGAGGAGGGCTTCGACGCCATCTACGTGGCCACCGGCGCCGGCCTGCCCAAGTTCCTGAACGTCCCTGGCGAGAACCTGCCCAACGTGTTCTTTGCCAACGAGTACCTCACCCGCGTGAACCTCATGAAGGCCAACGAGTTCCCCGTCTTCGACACCCCCACCAAGCACGGCAAGAACGTCGTGGTCTTTGGCGGCGGCAACGTGGCCATGGACGCCGTGCGCACCGCCAAGCGCCTGGGCGCCGAGCGTGCGATCATCGCCTACCGCCGCACCGAGGCGGAGATGCCCGCGCGCAAGGCCGAGCTGCATCACGCCAAGGCCGAGGGCGTCGAGGTCATGCCGCTCGTGGCGCCGCTGGAGTTCGTGGCGGGCGACGACGGCCAGAGGCGTCCGGCTCGCCCAGCTCCATGTCCTGCACCTTGACGGCGCGCACGGCGCCGTCCTCGCCGGCGATGAACTCGAGCGGCGAGACCAGCTCGTGGATCTTGACGCC
>CACXFF010000138.1 GCA_902766805.1 uncultured Coriobacteriaceae bacterium
ATGTCGGCCAGGAGGTTGACCACGATGACGAAGACGGCGATGAGCATCACGGCGGCGAGCACGACGGGGTAGTCGCGGTTGCCGATGGAGGCGAGTAGGATGCTCGAGATGCCGGGGATGTTGAAGACGCGTTCCACCACGAGCGAACCAGCCAGCAGGCCGCCCAGGCTCATGCCCAGGAAGGTGAGCGCGGGCAGGAAGGCGTTCTTCAGCAGGTGGCCGTAGAGCACGCCGCTCGTGTCGTTGCCGCGACTGTAGGCGGTGCGGGCGTAGTCTTTGGCCGCCTCGTCCAGGATCGAGCCGCGCAGCAGCTTGGCGAGCTGGGCCGCGCGGGGCAGCGCGAGGGCGATGGCGGGGAAGACCAGGTAGCCGAGGAAGCCCGTGACGCTCGTGGTGTACGACACGTAGCCGCCCGGCGCGAAGAGGTGCAGCACGAGGCCAAACACCCAGCTGATGAGGATGCCCGAGAAGAACGACGGGATTGCCATGATGACTTGGTCGCAGACGAGCAGGACGCGGTCGAGCGCCGAGCCCGCATACTTGGCGCAGAGGATGCCCGCGGGGATGCCGAGCGCGCACACGAGCGCGAACGACAGCCCCGTGAGCGCGAACGTCACGGGGACTTTGGCCGCAAGCAGCGTGGTCACGGGCTGTTGGTACACGTAGGAGTTGCCAGCGTCCCCTCGGACGAACGACGCCAACCACTGCAGGTAGCGGACGAGCAGTGGTTGGTCGAGCCCCAGCTCGGCGCGCAGAGCCGCGAGGCGTTCCGGCGTGGCGCCCGTGCCCAGGATGCGCGTGGCGGGGTCGCCGGAGATGAGTTGGAACGCAGCGAACAACGCCAAGCTCACCACGAGCAAGGTGGCGAGCGTCGACGCGATCTTCTTCAGCGCGAATCCCATGGCGTCACGGCCTGCCAGTGCCTACTCGGCCGCGCGGATGGGCGCGATGTCCTGCGCGTAGAGCGGGTAGAACTCGTAGCCGGTGAACTGTTTGGCCAACACGACGAAGCTCGGCAGGTCCTGGATGTAGACGCTTGCGCACTCGTCGGCGAGGATGCGCTCGCACTGTTTGTACAGGTCGGTCTTTTCGTCGTCGTCGACCGATGCGCGGGCGCGGGCGTAGGTCTCGTCATAGGTGGCGCTCGAGAAGCTCACGAAGTTCTTGCTCGAGTCGCTGGCGTAGCGCGCGAGCAGCGCCGGGGCGTTGAGCGCGCTGGCGTCGAGGCCCACGACGGTCCCCTCGAAGTTCCGGCCGCTATAGACGTCGTTCAGCCAACTCGACCACTCGATCTGCTGGATCTGGGCGGTGACGCCGATGGCGGCGAGCTGTTCCTTCAGGACCTCGGCGGTCTCCACGTGCTGCGGGTGCGCGCTGGATACCTGGATGGTGAAGCTGAAGCCGTTCGGGTAGCCCGCCTCAGCCAGCAGCGCGCGTGCTTGGGCCACGTCCTGCTGGTAGATGTCGACGAGCTCGGGCACGTAGTACTTGGCGAACGCGGGGTACATGGCCGAGCCGATGGGCGTACCCTTGCCGCCGGACACGTAGTCCATGATCTGCTGGCGGTTGATGGCGTAGGCGAGGGCTTGGCGCACGCGCAGGTCGTTGAAGGGCGCCACCGCGTTGTTGAGGTAGAGCGCCTGCACGAGGTTCATGCCGCCCGTGTAGATGGTGAAGGCGTCCTTGGACAGTTGGGAGAGCTGCGTCTCGGGCATGCGGTAGAACAGGTCGAGCGAACCGCCTGCGAGCTCCATGGCGATGCCGTCCGTGTTGGTGATCACCTTGAAGGTAACGGTGGGGATGTGCGCGGCGTGTTCGGCATCCCAGTAGTCGTCGAACTTCTCGAGCACGACGTTCTCGAGCGCAGAACGCGAACGGTAGCGGTAGGGGCCGCAGCCCACGGGGTCGGCGTCGAGGTCCGCGACCGCGGCGGGCGTGATACCGATGGTGAAGTACGCGAGGAAATCGGTGTCGGGCTCCTTGAGCGTCACGTCCACGTGTGTGGCGTCCACCACGTCCACGTGGTCGACCGCGGCGAAGGCCGCCACCAGCGAACCTCCCGTGGTGGCGTCACGGTAACGCTCGATGGAGTGCTTGACGTCGTCGGCCGTGACGGTGCTGCCGTTGTGGAACTTCACGCCCTCGCGCAGGGTGAACGAGTACACCTTGCCGTCTGCCGAGACCGTGTGCTCTGTGGCGAGCGCGTGCTGGAGGTTGCCGTCGACGTCGGGCTTGACCAGGCCTTCGTACACGTTGAAGAGCAGTTCGCGCGTGGCGGCGGACTCCGCCTTGGCAGGGTCCATCGAGTCGATGTCCTGCGTCATGCCGCAGGTGAGGGTTTCCGTGCCGGCGGCGGTGGCGCTGCCGTTCTGCGGGGAAGAGCCGCAGGCGGACAGGCCCGCCAGCGAGAGGGCGGATAGCGTGAGGAAGGACCTACGAGTGAGCTTGTTCATGGCACCAGTCTCTCTGTCGTGCGGCCGACCTGCGGCCGGATTTGCCAGTAGTAAGGATACTTGTCTGGTGCGCATACGGCCAGCCAGAATGGTTTCGAGGGCGCGCTGGGTTTCGGAGATGCGTATGGGAGATTGGTGCAAGCGTGTGACGCGCGGCTTTTTGCGCCCCGAAACCGCATTGCACGTGCCGTTTGCCTGCGGGCAGCACTACACTGAGTGAGTTGCGACACGTGATGATGGAGGACCCCATGAATGACATGTTTGCCACAGAGGCCAAACTCCCTCTGATTGACGACAAGCGCACCAAAATCGTGTGCACTCTCGGCCCCGCGACGGAAGACGATGACGTCCTGCGCGCCATGATGCTGGCCGGCATGAACGTCGCGCGCCTCAACTTCAGCCACGGCGACCACGCCTACCACCGCGCCAACATCGAGCGCGTGCGCCGCATAGCCGCCGAGCTGAACAAAAACATCGCCATCATGACCGACACCAAGGGCCCGGAGATTCGCACTCGTGCGAACGAGGGTGGCGAGCCCGTGAAGCTCAGCATGGGCGAGACGGTGTACGTCACCACGGCCAACGTGCTCAGCCGGCCGGGTCTCATCGCGCTCGACTATGAGCCGCTGCCTTACGAGGTGTCTGCCGACGACGTGATCTTCATCGACGATGGCCTCATCGGCCTCAAGGTCCTCGACGTGGAGGGCGACCGCATCCGCTGCGTGGTGACCGACGGCGGCAAGGTGCTCGAGCACAAGGGCGTCAACGTCCCCACGGTGCGCGTGAGCCTGCCCGCGGTCACCGAGCGCGACATCGAGGACATCCGCTTCTCGTGCGAGATGGGCGTGGACGCTATCGCGGCTTCGTTTGTGCGTGACGCGGGGGCCGTGTACGAGATCAAGGACCTGTGCAAGCAGTTCGGCGCCCCCAAGACCATGGTCATCTCCAAGATAGAGTCGGCCTTCGCGGTCGAGCACTTCGACGAGATTCTCGAAGTGTCCGACGGCATCATGGTGGCTCGCGGCGACCTGGGCGTGGAGATCCCGCCCGCCGACGTGCCCCACGTGCAGAACGAGGTCATTCGCAGGTGCAACGATCGCTGCAAGCCGGTCATCACCGCCACGCAGATGCTCGAGTCCATGACCGTGCGCCCGCGTCCCACGCGCGCCGAAGTCACTGACGTCGCCGCCGCCATCGCGCAGGGTTCGGACTGCGTGATGCTCTCGGGCGAGACGGCGGCGGGCGCCCATCCCGTGGAAGCCGTGGCGACGATGGCGGAAATCTGCCGCAAAGCTGAGAAGTACCTCGAGGAGTTCGACAAGGTCTACGACGACGGGGACTACGTTGACGTGAGCGACACGACGGGCTCGGCGGCGGTCATCGCGGCTCGTCGCGTGGGTGCCAAAATCCTACTCTGTCCCACGATTTCGGGCCGCACGGCGCGCATCATGGCCTCGCTGCGCCCGCGCCTTCCCATCGTGGCTGCCACGCCGCTGGAGCACACGATGCACAAGTGCTGCTTCTATTGGGGCGTGGAGGCCGTGCTCTCCCACGAGTTGGCCGAAACGCGTTCGATTATTGCCGAAGCGCTCGAGCGTGCGCAGGCGACTGGCTTCCTGGACAAGGGCGACGTGGCGGTGGTCACGGTGGGCGACAGCTTGAGCTCGCCGATGCGCCTCGACGGTCGTGTCACCTCCGACGTGCCGGCCAACGTGATGGTCATCGCCCAAGTCCACTAGCCCGCGGCGCCCGGCCAGCCCGCAACGCCCGCAGCGCCCGCGGCGCCTGGCGCCAACCGCCCGCTCCGCCCATACCGATTGGACCCCCATGCCCACCGAAACCCTCGCGCCCGGCACCTTGGGTGCCTACGCCCCCAACTTCGCCGCAGGCGAAGCGCCGCTCGACCCCGAAGAGTCTCTGGACCGTTTCCTGCAGTGGGTCGAGTCCCGTGGCATCGAGCTGTGGCCCCACCAGGAAGAGGCGCTGCTCTCCATCGCGGCCGGCGAGCACGTGATCCTCGGCACGCCCACGGGTTCGGGCAAATCCATGGTGGCGCTTGGCATGCTCTTCATGGCCATGGCCGGCGACTACACGGCCTACTACACCGCCCCGATCAAAGCTCTCGTCTCGGAGAAGTTCTTCGAGCTCGTGGACATCCTTGGCCGCGACAACGTGGGCATGATCACGGGCGACACCACCATCAACACGGACGCGCCGGTCATCTGCTGCACGGCCGAGATCTTGGCCAACCAGGCCCTGCGCGAGGGCGCCGACAGCTCGGTCGCCTACGTGGCCATGGACGAGTTCCACTACTTCGCCGACCCCGACCGCGGTTGGGCTTGGCAGGTGCCGCTGCTCACGCTTCCCCGCGCGCAGTTCGTGCTCATGAGCGCCACTTTGGGTGACACCACCCAGATCGCCGAGCTGCTCGAGCGTCAGACCGAGCGCGGCGTGGCCCAAGTGCTCGACGCCCCGCGCCCCGTGCCGCTCACGTACCGATTCGTCGACACCGCGTTGGAAGGCACGGTGGAGATCGCCCTGCGCGACGGGAACGCCCCGCTCTACCTGGTGCATTTCGCGCAGGACGCCGCGCTCAAGAGCGCCCAGGGCCTCGCCAGCTTCGGCGTGTCCAGCCGCGAGCAGCGCGACCAGATCAAAGACGCCATCAAAGGCACCAAATTCACGACCGACTTCGGCCGCACCCTGCAGCGC
Source organism: uncultured Coriobacteriaceae bacterium (assembly GCA_902766805.1). Lineage (GTDB taxonomy): Bacteria > Actinomycetota > Coriobacteriia > Coriobacteriales > Atopobiaceae > CACXFF01. The sequence goes on from CACXFF010000138.1 coordinate 5,166, forward strand.
CTCCTGCTCGCGGGCGTGGGCGTGCACCACGCGGGCATGCTCCCGCGCTACCGCCTGTTGGTGGAGAAGCTCGCGCAACAGGGCCTGCTGCCGGTCATCTGCGGCACGGACACCTTGGGCGTCGGCATCAACGTGCCCATCCACACCGTGGTCCTCACGGCGCTCACCAAATTCGACGGCCGCCGCGTGCGCCGGCTCAACGCGCGCGAGTTCCACCAGGTGGCGGGCCGCGCCGGACGTGCGGGCTTCGACACAGAGGGCCTGGTGCTCGCCGAGGCCACCGAGTACGACATCGAGCGCGCCCGCGCCCTGACCAAGGCCGGCGGCGATCCCAAAAAGGCTCGCAAGATCAAGACCCGCAAGCCGCCCGAGGGCTTCGTCTCGTGGAACGAACAGACCTTCCAGCGCCTCGTCGAGGCCCAACCCGAGGCCCTCAAGCCGCGCATGAAGGTCACTCACTCCATGGTGCTCGCCGAGGTCTCCCAAGGCGGCGACGCCCACGAGCGCGTGCACCAGCTGGTGGACGCCTCTCTGCAGACCGACGCCGAGAAGCTCGAGCTGCACCAGCGTGCCGACGAGGTCTTGGCCACGCTCATGGACGCGGGCGTGGTCACCCGCAGCGAAGGACCGGACGGCACGGTGGACTTCGCCACCACGATGGACCTGCCGGAGAACTTCTCGCTGGACCAGCCCCTGTCGCCCTTCCTGCTCGCGGCGTTGGAGCTGCTCGACCCCGAGTCGCCCGACTACGCGATGGACCTCATCTCGCTCGCCGAAGCCACGCTCGAGAACCCGCGCCAGATCCTCGTCGCGCAGGAAAAGGCCGCGCGCGGCGAGGCGGTCGCCCGCATGAAGGCCGAGGGCATGGACTACGACGAGCGCATGGATCGGCTTGAGGAGGTCACCTACCCGCAGCCTTTGGCCGAGCTCATCGAGCCAGCCTTCGTCGCCTATTGCGAAGAGGTCCCTTGGGCGCGCGACTACGAGCCGTCGCCCAAATCGATCCTGCGCGACATGCTCGAGCGCGGCTGCGACTTCAAGAGCTACATCGCCCAATACAAGATTGCGCGCTGCGAAGGCCTGCTGCTGCGCTACCTGTCCGAAGCCTACCGCGTG
>CACXFF010000139.1 GCA_902766805.1 uncultured Coriobacteriaceae bacterium
GCATGTCGGGGCCCGCCAACCCGCGCCTGGAGTATGCTGAGGGCACCCCGCTGTCAGGAGGTCACATGGGCACCTACCTCGAGCGCGCCCAAGAGCTGCGCGCCATCACCGACCCGCACTACAACTGCGCGCAGTCCGTGCTCGTGCCGTTCGCCGAGGAGGCGGGCTACAGCACCGAGCAAGCGTGCGCGATGGCCCAGGCCTTTGGCCAGGGCATGCAGACCGGCAACACCTGCGGCGCGCTCACCGGGGCACTGATGGCCCTCGGCCTGTTGGGCCTGGCCGACCGTCGCACCGTCGTGGACATCACCCGACGCATGAAGGCCAACCATGACGGCACGATGCTGTGCCGCGACCTGCTGCGCAAAAACGCCGAGCTGGGACGCGAGCGCAAGCCGCACTGCGACGCCATGGTGTACGAGGCCGTGGGCATCGTGGAGGAAATCCTGGCGCAGCGCGACGCCGCAGAGCAGGCTTGAGGCACCTCATGGGATATCTCGCCCTAGACGACGCCTCGTGGCTGCCCGGGACAGGCGGGTCACAGGCGCCTGTCATCTATGTGGTCGACGCTCCCGATCATCCCTTTGGGGCCCAAGCGTTTGCGGGCGGGCGCACGGGCTCGGTCATCCGCGTGCCCGTGCGCACGTGGCAAGACGCGTGCACGCCTTGGCCTGCCGAGGCACTCTACCGAGGCAGCGAGCCGTTCGGGGGCAAAGCCGCCGAGACGCTCGTCGAGCTCCGGGACGCGCTGCCCGCGCTCGAAGCCCGCTGGGGCATCGCACCCGACAGACGGGCCGTCTGCGGCTACTCGTTGGGCGGACTGTTCGCACTGCATGCGTTCCTGCACGACCCCACGTGGTCTGCGTGCGGCTGCCTGAGCGGCTCGCTGTGGTATGAGGGCTGGACAGAGTGGATGTGCGAGTCCACGACCGACCTGCGCGGCCGCTACGCGTACCTGTCCCTCGGCTCCAAAGAACGCCGCGCCGCACGCCCGCTGCTCAAGACGGTCCAAGAACGCACCGAGGCCTGCGTGGAGCTGTTGCGTGATGCGGGCTGCGCCGTGGACTATCGCGTGGTGCCCGGCAACCACCTGAGCCACGTGGACGAGCGCATGAGCGACGGGCTCGCGGCCCTCGACGCATGGCTGTGCCGCTGAGCGTACCATCCGCGGACAGGGCATATGCTGGGGCACGGCTGACGGGCACAGGCAGGAGAGGGGACGAGATGGACCGGCAGACCGCAGACGAGCTCACGCGCATGACGAGCGGCTTTTATGCTGCCGTGAGCGCTTCGTTCTCCGCTACGCGCCAGGCGCCCTGGGACGGTTGGCGCCGTGTGGCGGAGCTTGCGGGGCTGGGGAGCGATGCGCGGCCTGAGCCGGGCGAACGGTTACAGGTACTGGATCTCGCCTGTGGCAACCTGCGCTTCGAACGCTTCCTCGCGGACACGATGGTCCAGGCCCACGACGCGCGCCAGCTCGTGACGTACGCGGCCGACAACTGTGACGCGCTGGCGCTGACGGCTCCGTCCGAGACAGCTTGCGCGCGCGAGCCCAGGCCCGACGCGCTCGTGCACTACTGGCACCGTGACCTGGCCCGGGACCTGTGCGCAGGAGCTACCGTCTGGCAGGCAGCCGGCGCACCAGACCTGACGCTGGACGCCGTGGGACGGCCGGTCGGGGCGCACGGCGCAGGCTGGCACGTGACGGCCGCCGATGACAGTGGCGCAGCGATGCCGACCGCCGCGCGTGACCGCACCGGTGACGCGCGTGCCCGTGGCACACACGACAGGCGGCTCTCCGCGACAGCCGCCAGCCTCGCCTCTCCCCTGCCGCCCGAACCCGTGGACCTGGCCGTGAGCTTCGGCTTCCTGCACCATCTGCCCCTGCCCGAACAGCGCGCAACGCTGCTGCGCGCGCTCGTAGACGCCTGCGCACCGGGCGGCGTGGTGGCCGTCTCGTTCTGGCAGCCCTCACACAGCCCCAAGCTGCTTGCCAAAGCCCAACGCACGACTGCATCCGCCTGTGCCGAACGGCGCCTGCAAGGGCTCGGACCCCGTGACTACCTGCTGGGCTGGCAGGGCCGCAGCGACGTGCTGCGCTACGTGCATGATTTCTCGGAAGCCGAGATAGATGAGCTTGCGGCCGCCGTGGCCGACCATGCCGTGGAGCTCGCGCGCTTCTCGGCCGACGGCGCCACGGGAGACCTCAACCGCTACCTCGTCCTACGCAGAACCGATAGCGCGCAGGCCGAGGCGCATGCGCGAGAGGAGTCTGCAGTCAGCGTTTGTCCTACGGCCGTCTGAGCGCTTCGGGTATCGTAGGGGCATCGACAAAGCCTCATGCAAAGGAACTCCCATGTCCCAGGACACCCGCACGCGCGTCGCCGCAATGATAGAAGACACGCGCGGACGGCTCTACGATGCCAACTTCGACCCAACGGTCCTGCAGGCGCTCCATGAGTGCAAGCAGCTCTGCCACGCGTACAACCAGCTGTGCCCGGGCGACGAGGCGCTCGGCCCTGCACTGCGCGAGATCGTGGGCTCCATGGGCAAGCGCGCGACGGTGCAGCCGTATTTCTGGTGCGACTACGGCAAGAACATCCACCTCGGCGAGAACTTCTATGCCAACCACGGCCTCACGATCCTGGACGGAGCGCCCGTGCGCTTCGGCCACGACGTCTACATTGCCCCCAACTGCACCTTCTCCACGGCTGGCCACCCGGTAGACAGCGAGCGGCGCAACCAGGGACTGGAATACGCGCTCCCCATCACCGTGGGCGACAACGTGTGGTTTGGCATGGGCGTCTGCGTGTGCCCAGGCGTGACCATCGGCTCGGACGTGGTCATCGGCGCGGGCAGCGTGGTGGTCAAGGACATCCCGTCGGGCGTGGTCGCCGTGGGCAACCCCTGTCGTGTGATGCGCGAGATCAACGAGGCGGACGCCCAGCGTTACGAGCTGTACCAGCCCTAAACGAAGCGGCTTCGTCGCGACGCCACGCACGGCACGCCGTCTTTCCAACCAGGGCCCCTGCACTCAGCACAGGGGCCCGGAAGCTCCGGCGCAACCGCGCAGTGCCATCAGCGCAGCGAGCCCTGATTCACCAGCGTGTCGGCGGTCAGCACATGGAACTCCTTGCCCGTGACGATGTCCTCTGTGGCGGCAAGGTAGTCTTGGAAGTGCTGCGTCTCGCGATGGGCGGCATACGCTGCGGCATCGGCATAGACCTCCCAGAACACCCAGCGCGTGGGCTCATCCGCCAGCTGTGCGGCATACATCACGAGCACGCCCGGCTCCTGCTCGATGGCCGTGCGCATGTTGGCGGTGATGGCGGCCAGGAACTGCTCGTCGGCGCCGGGCTTGACGTCCACATAGACCAGATGCGGCTCGATGTCGTTCGGCTCATCCACGAAGAGCGGCTCGGGCTTCTCGAGCATCAGGCGCGGCTCGAGCTGGAAGACCGCACGTCCCGTGAGCAGCTCCCCTGCCGCCTGCGCGAAGGCCTGGAAGTGCTCGGAGGCCACATGCACCTGGTAGGCTGCCTCGTCGGCATAGACCTCGAACACGTAGCAGACGGACGGGTCGTCAGGCACATGCGTGCCGTACATGGCCAGCGTGCCCGGTTCCACCTTGATAGACGTGGTGAGGTTGTGCGAGCCGACCGCGTTGTAGCGCTCCTCCTGCGCCATGTCGCGCACGAGACGGAAAAGACGGGTGATCATGGGTTCCTCCTTGGATCTGGTAGACGGGCGGTATGGGACACTCCTGCGCGAGGCGCCCTAGCCGACAAGCGAACGATAAGTATCCTCGTAGATGGCCTGACGCACGGCAGGAGTCACGTGCATGTCATCGATGGCCGCGCGGATCTCGGCCGTGGCGCCTGCCGGGAGGATGCCCAGCGGCGCGTCGGTGCCGAAGACCACGTGGTCGGGGCCGAAGTAGTCCACGGCCAGGTCCAGCGCGCGCGGGTTGCCGAGGATGGCCGTGTCCACGTAGAAACGCCGCATGTCGGCGGCCTGAGCGGCCGGCAGGATGCGATCGATGCGGCCGGCAAAGAACGGCGCCATGCCACCAGCGTGGTGCACGATGATCTTGAGCTCGGGGAACTCCTGGTACAGGTCGGCCTGCACCAGCTGGAGCATGGCCTGCGAGAGCTCGTACTCCCAGCTGAAGATGAGGTTGTTGTCAGGCTTGCGCGGGTCGAAGACCGGATGCAGCCAGGCAGGCGCCCCGACCTCGGCCAGCGCAGCGAAGACCGGACGGAACGCGGGATCGGCGATGCTCTGGCCCAGCTGGCGCGTGAACAGCTGCACACCCACCACGTCTGGATCGGTCGCAACCTGCTCGCGGATGATGCGCACGGCTTCCGGCACGTTGTTCATGGGCACCATGAGCACGGCCGCCTCGAACATGTCACGATTGGCATACAGCAGCTCCAGCAGCTCGGCGTTGCCCTCATGGCAGAGCTCCGCAGCCTGCTCGGGTCCGACATAGTCCTCAGGCAGGGCGTTCACATGGCTGATCACCTGACGCGTCTCGCCATCCCAGTGAGAGCGACGAAGCTCCATGTCGCCCAGCACGGGATTGGCAAAGAACGCGTAGCGCTCGGGAATGGTCGGCTCCACCTCACGCATGCGGGCATAGAAGCGCGGAGGCAGCACGTGGGCAAAGACATCGATAGGGGTCATGGCAGCTCCTTCGGACTAGGATGCGTTAGCATCAGTATGCATGCCTTTTTGCCGCAACGGTAGACACGCTTGGGCAAGCGCGTCCACATGTTGATGAACGCGGCGATCCGTCCAGCGAGGCTCACGCCTGTCGCCAGCGTGCGGTGCGCCCACGGGAGCAGGCGGCAAGTGGTGGTACCGCCACGAGGACGGAAGCCAGAACGCGGTGTGCCCACAGGCGCAGGACTACCGCCCCGCTCCCGAAGAGGCCTCCCCACGCTTGCCGTAACACCCACGAGCGCAGGACTACAGCACCAGATGCGTGAGCTCCTCACCTGCGACGAAACGCCGCAGGTTCTCGCAGCAGACCTCGCAGATGCGCTCC
>CACXFF010000140.1 GCA_902766805.1 uncultured Coriobacteriaceae bacterium
GCGGGAAGCTTGGCAAGGTTGGGCACGACGCCGCGGATCGTCTGCAGTTGGGCGGAGCGGCTGCGCAGCGACGAGACGGCGCCGAGCAGGCCGCGCGTGTAGGGGTGCAGGGGATGGTCGAACAGCTCGTACACGTCGGCCCCCTCTACCACGCGCCCCGCGTACATGACGTACACGTGGTCGGCGAGCTGCGCGATAACGCCCAGGTTGTGGCTGATGATGAGCACCGACGTGCCGTCGTCGGCGAGGCCTCGCAGCAGCCGCAGGACCTGCGCCTCCACCGTGGCGTCGAGCGCGGTGGTGGGCTCGTCGGCGATGAGCAGGCGTGGCTTCATGACCATCGCCATCGCGATCATCACGCGCTGGCGCAGGCCGCCGGACAGCTCGTGGGGGTAGGCGTCGTAGCGCGCCTCTACGTCGGGAATGCCCACGGCCGCCAGCATCTCCAACGTGCGGGCACGCGCCTCTTCCGCGCTCAGCTGTTCGTGGATGCCAATGACTTCCTGGACCTGCTTGCCCACGCGCATGGTGGGGTTCAGGCTGGTCATGGGCTCTTGGAAGACCATCGAGATGTCCTTGCCGCGGATCGCGCAGAGTTCGCGTTCGCCGAGCGTGGTGAGCTCGCGCCCGTCGAGCTTGACCGAGCCGCTCACGATACGGCCTGGTGCCCGCACGAGCCCCATGATGGAGCGCGCGACCATGGACTTGCCGCAGCCGGACTCGCCGACGATGCCGACCACCTGTCCCGTGCCGACCGTGAGGCTCACGTCTTGGACGGCCTTCACCTCACCGCGCTCGCCAAAGAAGCTCGTGTGCAGGTGCGACACTTCGAGTGTGTTGTGCGCCATGATGCCCCCTTAGCGGCTCTGTAGGTGCGGGTCGAGCACGTCGCGCAGCCCGTCGCCCAGGAAGTTGAAGGCCAGCACGATGATCATGATGGCCACGCAGGGCGCGAAGGCCAGCCACGGCGCGTGGAACAGGAACGAGCGGCCCGCGCTGACCATGAGGCCCCACGACGCGCTCGGCGGTTGCACGCCCATCCCCAGGAAGGACAGGCTGCTCTCCGTGAGGATGGACGAGGGGATGTCGAGGGTGAAGAGCACGATGATCGTGGGCAGGCAGTTGGGCAGGATGTGACGCGCCATGATGCGGGCCTTGCGCACGCCGATGATGCGCGCGGCCTCCACGTACTCGCTCTCCCTGAGCTTGAGCGTCTCGGAGCGGACGACGCGCGCGACGCTCGCCCAACCCACGCAGACCATCGTGAGGAAGACGTTGAGGGTGCCGTCGCCCAAGGTGTACATGACGACCATGGCGAGCAGCATGGTGGGGAAGGACATGACGATGTCGGCCACGCGCATGATGACGGTGTCCACCTTGCCGCCCATGAAGCCGGCCACCATGCCCACGAGCGTACCGAGCGCGAGCGACAGCAGGGTGGGGACGATGCCGATGAGCAGCGAGACGCGCGAGCCGTAGAGCAGGCGCGTGAGGACGTCGCGGCCGCCTTCGTCGGTGCCGAGCAGGTGCTCTGGCGAGGGCGGGGCGAGGCGATTGGCCAGGTTGATGTCGTCGTACGCGTAGGGCGTGAGCACCGGGGCGAGTACGGCGCCCAAGATGAAGAGCACGATGACGACGGCCGACACGAGCGCGATCTTGTGCTCCCGCGCCAGGCGCCTCAGCACGCCCGCGGGCTCCTCATACGTCGCAGCGGGGGCGGGCAGGCCCAGCTCGCCTTCGGCCAACGAGCGCACGTCGAGGTTGCCGGAAGGATCCATGTGCCTCACGCTCCCTTGCGCACACGCGGGTCGGCGACACTGTAGAGCAGGTCGGCGACGAGGTTGCCCATCACGATGACGAAGGTGCACAGCAGCGTGGTCCCCTGGAGCAGCGGGATGTCGCGCGACGTAATCGCCTGCACCGAGAGCCTGCCGATGCCGTTGATGGAAAAGATCGTCTCGGTGATGAAGGCACCGGACAGCAGGCCGGAGAACTGCATGGCCATGAGCGTGATGACGGGCAGCATGGCGTTGCGCAGCGCGTGCAGGACGATGACCTGCGTGTTGGTGCGTCCTTTGGCCCGGGCCGTGTCGATGTAGTCCTGCTGCATGACCTCGACGACCGACGAGCGCACGAGGCGCGCGATGCTGCCCGCCGAGCTCCAGCCCAGGGCGATGGCCGGCAGGATGTAGCCGGTCCAGTCGGCCACGCCGGCGATGGGCAGCCAATGCAGGTATTTGGCGAAGACGTACTGCAGCAGCATCGCCACCATGAACACCGGCAGCGAGACGCCCAGCAGCGACGCGCCCATGAACAGGCGGTCCAGGAGCGTGTTCTTGTGCAGGGCCGCGACCAGCCCGCTCGTGATGCCGACCACCCATGACACGAGCGCCGCGGCCAACGCGAGCCACAGCGTGTTCATGAAGGCGGCGCCCATCAGCTCGGAGACCGGCTTGCCGAGCGTGTAGCTCTGGCCGAAGTCGCCGTGCAGCGCTCCGAGGAGGTAGTTGCCGAACTGCACGTACAGGGGCTGGTCCAGCCCGAGCGCCTTGCTGACGCGCTCGACCTTCTCGGGGTCGGCGCGGTCTCCCAGCAGCGCTGCCACGGGGTTGCCCGGCACCACGTGCAGCAGGGCAAAGACCAGCGCGGCCACGCCCACGATCGAGATGAGCGCGTACAGGAGGCGCTTGGCCAGGTTGCGCAGCGTGCCTTCTCTCATCCGCGTGCCTCCTTCGTCAACGTGACGTCCGTCAGGTAATAGTCGCCGTAGCCCGCCCAAAACGGGGTGAAGCTCTCCACGCGCTCGCCCCGGCAGAAGATGCGCGCGCCTTGGAACAGGGGTATCCAGGCACGGTCCTCCACCACGATCTTGTGCTCGAGCTCCTGGTACTCGCGCTTGCGCTCCTCGTCGTCCACGATCGATTTGGCGGCGCTCACGCGGGCCATGACCTCGGTGTCGGGATAGCAGATGCTCCGGCCGCGGGTCCGCTGGGGGCTGCCAAAGAACACGCCCATGATGTTATCGGGGTCGTTGTAGTCCAGCATCCACGTGGCGATGAAGGCATCGTGCTCGCCGGCGAGGCGCTTCTCCATCCAGGTGGCCGAGTCCAGGACCTTGATGTTGGCCTGCACGCCGATCTTGGCGAGCTGGTTGCTCACGGTCTCGTTCAGGAGCTGGTCGCCGCTGCTAGAAAGCGCGAGGGTGAAGCTCACGTCGCCATCTCGATAGCCCGCCTCGGCCAACAGGGCACGGGCGCCATCCGGGTCGTAGGCGATGCCCTCCAGGTCGGGGTTGTTGCCCCAGATGCCCGTGGGGATGATGCCCTTCTGCTCGATGGCGTCGTCGTACTTGAGGTTGTGGATGAGGTCGCGGGTGTCGATGCCCATGGCGATGGCCTTGCGCACGCGAACGTCCTTGAGGTACTGGTTGGTCTCGTTCAAGGCGAGGTAGGTCATGCCGAGCATCTGGGCGCTCACGATCTTGTCGGCGTGCTCGACCTTGTACGCGCGCTGTACGATGAGCGCGTCGATTTCGGTCAGGTCGATGAGGTCGACCTCGCCGTTCTGGTACATGAGGTCGCGCGTGCTCGCGTCGGGGATGATGCGGCGGAACACCTCCTTGACCGTGGGCTCCTCGCCCCAGTAGTACGGGTTGTACTTCATGATGAGGTGGTCGTTGGGGACCCATTCCTCCACGTAGTAGGGGCCAGAGCCTATGGTCTCGGCCGGGTCCTTGCCAAAGTTGTGCGCCGCGCGGGTGGTGCGTTCGTTGACGATGGACATGGCGGCCGAGGACAGGCCGGCGATGAAGCCGCCGTTGGGGGCCTCGAGCGTGATGGAGAAGTGCGTGTCGTCGACGATCTCGAAGCCCTCGAGTGCGTCGGCCTGCTTGTCCATGAGCGCTTGGCCGCCCTTGATCTGGACGGCGATGTCGGTGTTGACTGCGGCCTCGGTGAGCAGCCGGGTGAAGGTGTAGCGCACGTCCGAGGAGCTGAGCGGGTCGCCGTTGGAGAAGCGCACGCCCTCGCGCAGCGTGAAGTCGTAGCGCAGGCCGTCGTCGCTCTTGCGGTAGTCCGTGCACAGGCTGTTGAGCACGGTCGCCTGGCCGTCGACCATGCGCGTCTCGAAGAGCCGGTCGAAGATGTTGAGCGGCGTGAAGTAGTTGGAGTCGTTGTGGGCCACGTCCATGGTGGACATCTCGTCGCCGGTCGCGTATGTGAACAAGCCGGGCTTGGCCCGCTGCGTCTGCGAGGCGCAGCCAGGTGCGGCCAGACCGCAGAGCGGTGCCGCGAGCATGCCCAAGACGAACGTTCTCCTGTCCATACCACCAGCCTCCTGCCAGAGGGTCGACGGTCCCGGTCCAAGCGTGGCCGGATGAGTACGTATGGTATCAGCTGGGTCGGACAAAAAATAACAGCCGAGAAACGGGCGGCGAACGGATGCCTGGTACCCGGCACCTGTTCGCCGCCCTTGCGCCTGCGCGGCTTGGCATGTGAGGCCCAAACTAAGGGCCCGTCGGCACGCTACGCGGCGTTCTGCGCCTGCTCAGGCATGGCGATCGCTTCCAGGCCCTTCGACGAGAGTTCGAACGTCTTGCCGGCCTCGAGCGTCACCGCGTACTCCTCGGGCGTTCCTTTGGGGGACTCACACTGCTCCCAAGCGCCGTCGTGATACACGTACCAGTTGCGATTGGCTTCATCGCCAACGCTGACGAACGCGAACCAAGGCCCTGCAGGCAGCACGCAGGACATCTGTTGCGAGCCGATGCCGGGCCAGGACCGCGGCATCCTCTCGGCGCCGGGGTCGGCCGTGCCGCCGGCGCGGAAGGAGAAGACTGCCACGCCATCCTCGAACAGCTTGGGGTCGGATACCGTGCAGGTCACGACCGCGGCATCGGCGGGCTCCTGTTCGGGCGCCGCGTCGCGCGTCTTGGCCATGCCCACTTCGGCGATGGCGTCCTTGGTCGCTTGGTCGTACTTCTCGAGCCCGGCCTGCTTCAGGCACCAGGGAAGCAGTTCGGCTACCTGCGGGTAGTCGCTGTGCGGCGTCATGGCCATGGCGACGTTCATCCACAGGTAGACCTGTTCCTCGGGCGTCATGCCCGCCTGGCCCAGGCGGTACGACACGAGGTTGAGCAGCGACGAGTTGATGTGCACGCCGCCTTCGTCGTTGAGTATGGTGCCAGTGCGTGCCTTGGGTGCCCAGTACACGTCCCAGGTGTGGGCGGGCTGCTGGTACTCTCGGGGGTTGCCCATGTTGCGCAGCGTGCGCTCCTTGCCCGAACCGTCACCGATGAGCCAGGCGCTGTCGGGTTTGCC
>CACXFF010000141.1 GCA_902766805.1 uncultured Coriobacteriaceae bacterium
CCGAGTCGATCTCGTAGCCGCGCTTGCGCACGATGTCCATCTGGTTGAGCGCCACGACGACGGGCGTGCCGAACTCCATGAGCTGCGTGGTGAGGTAGAGGTTGCGCTCGAGGTTGGACGCGTCCACGATGTCGACGATCACGTTGGCCTCGCGCTTGATGAGATAGTCGCGCGCGATGACCTCCTCGTTGGAGTACGGCGACAGCGAGTAGATGCCGGGCAGGTCTACGACCTGGGCGTCGCGGTCGTCCTTGAGCGTGCCCGTCTTGCGCTCGACGGTCACGCCCGGCCAGTTGCCCACGTATTGGTGGTTGCCGGTGAGTTGGTTGAAGAGCGTGGTCTTGCCCGAGTTGGGGTTGCCCACGAGCGCCATGGTCAATGGCATATTTTCCCCTTTCCTCTGCCGCGCGGGGAGACCTTGGCTCCCCTGCGGCCTCGGGAGGCTTTTTTGGACAAAAGCCTCCCCCACCCGCGTGGCGGGCGGCGTTGCAGTACCGAAATTGTGGATGCGTGACGGATGGCCCGGCGCACGAGCCGGGCCACGACCAACAGGCGAGCCTAGGCCGGCTCAACCTCAATCATCTTGGCGTCCTCGCGGCGCAGCGAGAGATGGTAGCCGCGCACGATGAGGTCGATGGGATCGCCCAGCGGCGCGACCTTGCGCACGCTCACCGTGGCGCCCTTGGTCAGTCCCATGTCCATGATGCGGCGGCGGATCTCACCGGTGTCGTTGAGTTTGGTGACGACACAGCTATCGCCGATGGCAATGTCATTGAGCGTCATGAAAGCCCCCTTTTGGCATTCAGAGCCATAGCAACTCATAAAGTGAGTCTAGTCTAACATAAATGTTAGCCATGGGTGACCCGAGGCTGTCGTTGTGACGAAAAAGCGACGACCCCCCGCCAGCGCACGCAGGGCGGGCAGCAGGAAAGGCAGGCCGGGGCGCCCCTCAGCGCGGGCCCAAAGAGCACGAGCGCGCCGAGCGCCAACAAGCCGACGAGCAGCCGCACGACAGCCGAAGCCGCCACCACGCCAGCTGACGAGCGCCCCTTCAGCCGCGGCACACAGCGCAGCCGCGCTACCAGCGGCGCCAGACGGCGGCGGCGTTGCTGCGCGCCATGAGGCCCGAGATGTCGATGCCCGCAGGACAGATGTTGCGGCAGGCCAACGAGGTACCGCAGCCACCGTACACGCCTGCGCGATACGCCCTCGCCAGGCGCTTGCGGTCTGCCGGCGTGGCCTCGGCCAGCAGGCGGGACAGCGGGACCATGGCCGCCATGCCGCCAAAGCCGCCCTCCACGGCGAAGTTGGGGCAGACCTCCAGGCAGCAACCGCACTGCAGGCAGCGCGAGCCCTCGTAGGCCACCTCACTGCGCCGCTGCGGCAGCTCCACCTGCTCGTCAAGCCATGTCTGCAGCTCGTTCAGGCGCGCGAACACGGCGGAGCGGTCCACCATGAGGTCGGCCACCAAGGGGAACTTGCGCAGCGGGTCCACGCGCACCACCTCGCGCCGCAGCTGCGCCAGGCGCACGTCGCAGGCCAGGCGCGGCACCCCGTCGATCACCATCGCACAGGCGCCGCACTTCTTCTGCAGGCACGAGCACTCCCACCGGATGGGCTCGGCCGGCACGCCATCTGCGTCTAGCAGCGGGCTGCGCTCGTTCAGGGCGCGCAGGGCCGACGCCACCGTGGCACGTTCGTCGTCGGTCTCGTACACGAAGCGCTGCCGACGCTCGGGCTCGGATGCCGACGCGCGGCGCGCGATGTCCAAGATCTTCCTCATGGCGTCACGCCTCCTCGCACGCAGGCACCTGGTTGGCAGGCGCCGCCGTCTCCCCGCACGCACCCGCCGAGGCGCCGACGGCACGCCAAGATAGCTCAAGCTCGTCGCCCTCCAGCCGCACGACCGTCGTGCGCAGGTATTCGTCGCGCGTGTCGGGGAAGTCCTGGCGCCAGTGTGCTCCGCGCGACTCCTCGCGCGCTAGGGCACAGGCCACGGCCGCACGCGCGAGCTGCACGCGGCGGCGCTGACGTTCGCTGGCACAGGCGGGCAGCAGCGCGACAAGCTCGTCGGCGGCGGCCCTGAGCGCAGGACCGTCGCGCAGGATGCCGAGCGACGCGCGCAGGATCTCCTGCAGACGGGCGTTGGCCTGCGCATCGGCAGGCAGCAGCGCCAACGGCCCATCGCATTCGGGGACGTTCACTGCGCTCGCCGGCAAGGCGCCAGCCTCGGCTTCCGCTGCCAAAAGGTCCTGGGCTGCCACGCGCCCGCCAAAGACCGCGCCCAGCAGCGAGTTGCCGCCCAGGCGGTTGGCACCGTGGTACTGGCAGGCGCACTCGCC
>CACXFF010000142.1 GCA_902766805.1 uncultured Coriobacteriaceae bacterium
CTTCTCGCTCTTGGGTGGAAGCGTGAGAATGTGAGGAACACGTAGATGCAGATCCGCGAATACCTATCGGTACGACGGGCATTCAATCTGGTGCGTCGCTCGACGGATAAGGCGAGTAGGCTCACCTTCGAGGAGTTCTCCATCCTCTGCCATTTGCACTATGCCGACGGGCCTTTGCGCACGTCAGACATAGCGGAGTACCAGCATGTTTTGCGTCCGACCATGACGCACCGCACCAATCGCCTGGAACGTCTCGCGTTCATCCAGCGTTTTGCGGGGGAGAGCGACCGTCGCACGGTGTGCTGCAGCATGACCGAGGCGGGCGAGCAGTACATCTCGCGCGTCGCCCAGAGCTGCGCGACCAACATCCCTGCGGGCATGGCGCTCAACCGAGCAGAACCCGAGCGGATGCTCAAGTATTCCGACGCCATGGGCCAGCTGTACTGCACGGCGGGCGACCTGGTGCTCATCGCGCTCAACGAATGGGGTAACGAGGGGGCGACCGTCTCTCAGATGGTCGGCGCGTTGGGCATGCTGCAGCCTACGATTTCCATGGCGGTGGCCGAGCTCGTGCGTGACGGACTGCTGTATCGAGACAGCTCGGGCAGCGCGCGCTCGAGTCTGGTGCGCCTCACGGACGAGGGAATTGAGAAGGCGCGTGAGATTGGGCGGCAGGTAGAGGCGCTGGTGGTGCGCCGCAAGCCGCGCAAGTCATAGTTCGTAGAGGTGAGCCAGAAGGGGCACAGTGCTTTCTGGCTCATACACGGCGGGGCTAGCTGCGCAGCTGCCATGACGTTTCGCTTGGGCAAATCGTGCGCAGGCTGTGCCTGCGGGTGTGCTATAGTGCAACAAGCATGCGGTTGCATGCGTTTTCCCGTTGCCTTTCGGGTGTTCGTATTGTCCGGAGTGGCTGTGTTGGGCCAGTGTCCAAGGCAAGGGCGACAATTGGTGCATTGTGTGTCCGCGCGGGAATCCACTTTACAGCAGAACGGTAATGCCTGGACAAGCCTCATCGGGGTTCTCTCCACAAGGCATTGCATGCAAGGAGGTAGTGTTCGTGGCTGAAGAGACGAACGAAAGCCCGGTGCTTGCTCCCGAGGCGAGTGCGCCTTCTACGGCGACTCCCGACGCGAGTGCGGCGTCTGGATCGGTCCCGACGCCGGCGCCCGAGACGCCCGAGGCTCCCGCGCCCAAACGTCGTGGCCGTCCGCGCAAGGCTCCCGCGCCGCAAGCCGACCCTGCCGCGGACGCGCCGTCCGAATCCGGCGAGACGCCCGAGGCTCCCGCGCCCAAGCGTCGTGGCCGTCCGCGCAAGGCCGCCGCGCAGGAGGCCGAGGCTCCGACCGAGGGCGTTCAGGCGTCTCTGGCGCTCGACGATGCCCCGGCCGAAGCGCCCGCGCCCAAGCGTCGCGGTCGCCCGCGCAAGGCCGCCGCGCAGGAAGCCGAAACGGTCGGGGCAGACACCCCGCAGACCACAGCCGACGAATCCATCACCTCAGAAGCTCCCAAGCGTGCGCGTCGCAACCGCAAACGTGACGGCGAGGGCGCATCCGACGCGGCCCCCTTGGCCGAGCTGCCGCAGCTTGATGGTGCGTTGCCCGCGCCTTTCGCGACGATGTCCGAGGCCCAGTCGGCCCAGGCGCCGGAGTCCGAGACCGCCGCGGAGCCCAAGCGCGAGGAGCGGCGCCGCGGCCGTACGCAGCGCGACCAGCGCGACCAGCGCGATGGCGACGGTGGCCAGGGCAACGGCAACAACAACCGCAACCGCCGCAAGAACAACCGCAACCGCCGCGGCTTCCTCACCGAGCCCACGCTGTCGCGCGAGGAGCTGCAGGGCATGAAGGTGGCCGAGCTGCGCGCCAAATCGGCCGAGCTTGGCATCGACGGTACGGGAATCCGCAAGCCCGAGCTCGTAGAGATCGTCTATGCCGCCGCGGCCAAGGCCGAGGGCTTTGGCAACGTCCGTGGCGTGCTCGACATTGGGCATGACGGGTTTGCCGTGGTGCGTACGGGCAATTTCTGCCAGGGCGACCAGGACGCCATGATCCCGCAGCAGCTGGTCAAGTCGCTGGGCCTGCGCCCGGGCGACCTCATCGCCGGCCAGGTGCGTCCCGGCCGACCGCAGGACCGCTACAGCCAGGTGAGCTTCGTGGAGACCGTCAATGGCCGCGCGCCGGGCGAGCTCGGTCGTCGCCCGCGCTTCCGCGACCTCACCCCGGTCTTCCCCAACGAGCGCCTCGTGATGGAGATGGGCAAGGATTCCATCACCGGCCGTGCGATCGACCTGGTGAGCCCCATCGGCAAGGGCCAGCGCGGCCTCATCGTCTCGCCCCCCAAGGCCGGCAAGACCACCGTGCTCAAGCGCATCTGCCAGTCCATCGCTCACAACAATCCCGAGGTGCACCTGTTCTGCCTGCTCGTGGACGAACGCCCCGAAGAGGTCACGGACATGGAACGCTCCATCAAGGGCACCGTCGTCGCCTCCACCTTTGACCAGCCGGCGTCCAACCACACCGCCGTGTCAGAACTCGTGATCGAGCACGCCAAGCGCCTGGTGGAGATGGGGGAGGACGTGGTCGTGGTCTTGGACTCCATCACCCGCCTCGCGCGTGCCTACAACTTGGCAGCGCCGGCGTCGGGCCGCATCCTGTCGGGTGGCGTGGACTCCGCGGCGCTCTACCCGCCCAAGAAGTTCTTGGGTGCGGCACGTAACATCGAGGGCGGAGGCTCGCTCACGATCCTCGCTTCTGCGCTGGTGGAGACCGGGTCCAAGATGGACGAGGTCATCTTCGAGGAGTTCAAGGGCACGGGCAACATGGAGCTCAAGCTCGACCGTGGCTTGGCCGATCGCCGCATCTTCCCGGCCATCGACTGCGTGGCCTCGGGCACGCGCAACGAGGACCTGCTGGTAGATGCCGAGCTGCAGCCGTTCGTCTGGGGCATTCGTCGCATCCTAGCCAACATGAACAACTGCGAGCGCTCGACGAGTGCTCTCATCAAGGGCCTGAAGGCGACCGACAACAACCAAGAGTTCCTCATCCGTTCGGCCAAAAAGGCCCAGCAGGCAGAGTTCTCCGACGCGCTGTAGACCGCTGGCTAGCTCTGCAGGCGTCCTCTGTGGCGCAAGCGCCCTCTCGACCACCGAGTCGGGAGGGCGTCATTGGCTACTTTGGGCGGCTTTGGGCAACTTTGGGCATCTTTGTTGAGCGATTCATACTTTTCGCTTGCCTTGGTGCCCGTCAATTGGCTACAGTTACTTCTGACTCTGGAGCTATTCTGTAGAGCCAGTAGTAATCGCACGGCGCCAACGCAGATGAGACACCCACTGCCGTGGTCACTCGTGTGACACTCGTAAGGAGCTGTCAAGCGAGCTTCGTCCCATCCACGCTTGTGCTTGCGGAGAGGCTGTGGAAGGGACGGATGATGGCAAAGAACCGCTGCAACCCCGCTGTGGTTGCGGGCTTGATGGGCACAGCTGCCGCAGTGGCTCCCGTTCCTGCCTATGCGCTTGAGCTACCGGGGTCCCAGATGGGCGTGGGTTCCGAGGTCCTTTTCACCCTCCTTTTGGGTTGCACAGCGGGTGCGACCATCATGCTTACGGTGTACGCCCTGCGTCGTATGCGGGCCAATCGCGAGCGTGCCGAATCAGGCCTGCCCGATCGGGAGCTCGCCAATCGCAAACGTCGTCGTGGCAAGCGTGCGTCGTCTGACGAGCGGGCTGCCGCGCGTGAGCAGGCGATGGAGACCGGTTCGTTCATTCCCATCGCCGACCCGAAGAACCCTGGCCAGTCCGGTCCGTTGCCCGACCTGTTGCACCCGTCTTCGTCGGGCTCCCTCGTGGACTCGTTTGTGGCGGAGGCACAGGCCGTGCGCGGCAACAGCGGCCCGCTCCCGCGGCGCCGTGCGTCGCATTTCCGGTCCACGGCCGTGCGCGCGGTGCCTGCCATAGACTACGAGCAGTCCCAGGACCTGCGGGTTTCTGCCGACGAGGTGGATCCTTGGGTGGAGCGGCGCAACGCCTTGCGCGACGAGGACACCGAGGGCCTCTACGTCATGCCCGACATGAACATGGACGACTCCGGCGTCATCATGCCGCAGCGCAGGGGCACGGACTATACCTTCGCGACGGTCCCGAGTTCGGTGGACTATGCGGACATCGAGAGCGCGACCCCTGCGCCCGCCTACAACTTCAAGGCACAGCGCAACCCTCTGCCCGAAATGCCCTACCTGGAAGAGGACGTGGAGACCTTCAGCGATGACGCGCCGGTGGCGAAGCCGCAGGTAGAGACGCAGGCACAGGCGCAATCGCATCGTCCGTCGGCTCCGACGCGACCCACGGGTAACGCGGCAAAGGCTGCGTTCCAGTACTATGACCAGGCGTTCAAGAAGCACAGCGGCCAGACGGGCAGCTACGAAGCGGTGGCCACATCCTATGTCGCTTCGAAGCGCGAGAGGCAAGGCGCATTGGCGCGCCTCAAGGGCGTCGCTGCGGTCTTGCAGGAGCGTTTGGGCGGCAACCAGATGGATGGCGTGCCCGTCATCGCTCGCCCCGACGGCACGGTGGCCGACATTGGCACCAGTTGGTGGAC
>CACXFF010000143.1 GCA_902766805.1 uncultured Coriobacteriaceae bacterium
AACCCTCACCATGTCAAGGTTCGCCCAGCCAGGGTTCGACACGATGCGGATGTTGAAGAGCTTGGCCAACGACGCCAAGACCACAGGAGCCTTCTCTTCCTCGCCTTCGCCCACAAAATAGCCTTTGGAGAACAGGAAGTCATAGAACAGATCCCGCATGGCGCCCGTCCTTAATCGCGAGCGGCGGCCCGGAACCCGAGCCGCCGCCGTAGCCTCAAAGCGCGGGTGGAAACGCCGGACTGGCATCTGGAAGTGACGAAATAAGCCCGACTAGCTACCCGCTTGGCCAACATAACACGATGCGCGCGATGGAAGAGGGGTTATTCGGGGAAGGGAAGGACTGGACAGGCCTGCGTCATACACAAGCGTTGCCGTGGGCCAGTCGACTTGGCGCAATGAAGCTCGTCTCGCCGCCGCCGAGCCAGGAGGCAGGCAGCCGCAAACGCAATAGTGCAAAGCGATGCTCGCTTGGTGCCTCATTAGTCCACATCAGGATTATCGAACAAAGGTATGCCACCGGCAACCCTCTCTAGGGCCTCATCAGTCAGTTCCCTCCCAGCATCTTCGAGCGCCTTGTCGCTTTTGCCCTCGAGCTCGGCCTCGTCGACCTTTAGCTGCTGCTTCTCTTCCAGCTTCATCGCGCCACAGACCTTTCTCACTGACTTCTCCGACGCGAGGACCATTCCGCGCACGCATGTCCCACACATTGTCCTACGTACAAGAGGCGCTGGCGTCTCATGCCGAGCGCGTCGCTCGGGGCATTTTGTCGCAACGCACCGCGTCCTGCAGTCGCTCCCCTACTCGATGACGTACTTGCAGGGCTGCTCGCCGTACTGTTGCCAATTCACGCTGCCCGTGCTCGCGAAGCGCCCCCAGATCTTGCGCATGCTCAGCCCCGTCGGGTCGTCCCTCATGCCAAAGAGGACGGGGAGCTCGTCGACGTGCCCCAGGCTCTCGCCGTGGCGGTACTCGTATTTCCACACGGGCCCCACGCGGTCACGCAGCATCGCCCGCATCGGGTCGACGAACACGCTCTTCGTGATGGCCGCGCTCGCCCGTTCGCGCACGCCGCTGACGCCGCTTGGGACGTCCGCGTGGATGTACCTCGGGACGAGCGGAAGCAGGAAGAACGGCAGCTGTTTGACGAAGGTGTCGCCCTCGCGCAGGTTGTTGCCGATGAGCATGGGCAGCGGGCTCTTGCGCACGCCCTCCACGGGCGCGACGGGCAGGAACTCTCCGTCGACGATGGGCGAGAACGCGCAGCGGATCTCGCCCTGGAGCAGGATGTTGCCCTCGAAGGCATTGCCCGCCCGCTCGATGTCCTCCTCCGACTTGGCGAGGATGTCGTCGGCCCGGCTCACGCCCAGAAGGTCCAGGAACAGCTCGGCATTGGCCCGTCCCTCGAGCGGGGTGAAGAAGTGCTCGATGGGGGCAGACTGGATGATGCAGCGCTGGAACAGGCCCTGCGCGGCAGGCATGCAGAGCATGGCCAGGATGCTCGCGGCGCCCGCCGACTCCCCGAAGGCCGTGACCTGCTCGGGGTCCCCGCCAAAAGCCGCGATGTTGTCGCGGACGAACTCGAACGCCATGACCTGGTCGTGCAGCCCGCAGTTGCGGTCGAACCGGTCGGACAGCGCGTGCAGGTCGAGGAAGCCAAAGACGTTCAGGCGGTAGTTGAAGGTGACGACGATCGCCTGGGCGTCGACGGCGAACTGGCTCAGGTCATACATCAGGGTGCCGTCGTCCTGCAGGCCCGTGCCGCCCGAGCTGAAGGCGCCGCCGTGGACCCACACCATGACGGGCGCGGGCTCGGGGATGCCGTCGGGCACGTAGACGTTCAGGTAGAGGCAGTCTTGGCTCGTGTAGCGCGCGGTGAACGGGTCCTGCGCGGGCGACTGCGGGGGGTTGGCCTTGCCTTGCACGGCCTGGTAGACGCCTTCCCAAGGCTCCGGACGGACGGGACGGCGGAAGGCGAGCTCGCCCACGGGAGGCTGCGCGAAGGGGATGCCCAAGTATGCCGTGCAGCCGCCGCGGCGTATGCCCGTCACCTTGCCATAGGCCGTGTCACAAACGCGTTCCAAACGAAGTCCCCCTCTTCACTCCAGACCAGCGTCCACCACCCGACTGGCAACCAGAACGGCACGCCCGCCGCCCGACGCGTAGGCGCGCTGTCCGTGCCGCAGCGACCAGCACTCCTGCGCAGCCACCTACTCGCAGATGTCCTAGTCGGGCTCCACTTCAGAGGTGACCTCTAACTCCTGGCCGAGGTCCTCGTCAAGCGTGACCTCGATCTCATCCTCGAGCTCCTCGTCCAAGGCGACCTCGATCTCCTCCTCGAGCTCTTCTTCCTCGGCGATGACCTCGCTCAGGGATTGGTCCTTCAGCAGCTCCAGGCAGGACTCGTAGAGCTGCTGGTCGGTCTTCATGCTCTGCTCGAGGGCCTGGCTCATGGCCGCGATGAGCGCCTCGTGTATCTCGAGGAAGCTCAGGCGCATCTGGATGGTCTGCTTGTGGGCGATGGGGAGCGTGGACTGCGCCAGCTCGAAGAACTGCTTGTCCGCGTCCAGCCATGCCTTGATGGACTGGTTCATGGCCTTGATCGCGGCCTGCCGGACGTGGAGCGCGTTCAGGCGCGCCTGGTTCATCTGCGTGTGGACCGCGGGAAGCAGGAAGCGCGCCACCTCTGACACCATGTCTGGCATCTCGTCTGGCTTTGGAGGCATCCAGTTCTGCATAGACATCATCATCTACCCCGTACTCTCTACTCTCCTACGTACTAGACCGACACGGTCAATGATAGCCTCATGCGCGCTCGCACGCCCGCCGCGGCTACTGCCCGGCGCGGCTCGTGCAGAGCTCCACGTAATTCTCCAGGCTCATGGGACGCGCGAGGTGATAGCCCTGGGCGAAGAGGAAGCCCTCGTGCCTGAGCATCTTCAGCTCGTCGGCCGTCTCCACGCCCTCGGCGATCAGGGCGACGCCCAGCTCGTCGGCCGCGCTCGCGAGCGCACGCACATCCTCGATGGGGCTGTCGCGCCAGAGCCCTGCGGACACCTTGATGGTCACAATCCCCATGCGCATGAGCGGGGCGAGCGCCTCGGGGCCCGCGCAGTAATTGTCCACGATCACGCTGTAGCCGGCGTTGATCAGGGAGGGTATGAGCGTCTGGGCCAAGCGCTCGTCTTGGGCGATGAGGTCTTGGCTGAACTCGATGCTCACGAACACGGGATCCACGCCGCGCCAGTCGGTCGTCGCCGTGAGCCTTTCGGCGAAATGCTCGTCTGAGACGTGCTGGCTCGAAATGTTGAAAGCGACCGGCGGCACCACGAGCGTCTTGAGCTGCTCGCCCAGGAACTCGCACATGGCGTCGATGATGTACCAGTCCAAACCACAGACGGTGTGCGTGCGCTCGAGCGTGGGGATGAAGGCGGACGCCGGGACGAGCGTGCCGTCCTCGGGAAGCGTCCAGCGCGCAAGCACCTCGCCCACCATGGGACGCATCGCCACCAGGTCGAAACAGGGCTGCACGTACGGCTCGAACTCGTTCTCCTCTATCGCGCGAGACACGTCTTCGATGATGAGCAGGTCGTCTTCGAACTGGATCTGGTTGGCATCCATGTCTGAGCCCCTCTCTAGCGCGTCGCCCCTTGCCGGCCACACAGTATCTTGTTAAGCCTATACCAGACGCGCGGCTCCTTCCGCCCATAGGCGCCAACGCGTCGGTGACGAACAGCTGGCGCGGAGCAGACGGCCCCTCGCTCGCGAAGTGACCAATACAGGTCGGGGGTGGCGAACGTGCGCTTGCCACACGTCCGCCACCCCCTGCACGTTACAGGTCGGGCGTCTGCCGTAGGTCGGCCTACGCCCATCGACCCGTTAGGCAAACAGCGAGCCCCACCATTGCTTGGCCGCCTCCATGGACGCGCGCTGAATGGCACGCTGCAGGCTCCAGAACGCATCCGCAGAAGCCTTCTGCAGGTCGTACTGCTTGGTCCAGAACGCCTCCGTCTTGGCCTTGAAGGTCTCCAGCTGGTCCTTGACGTCGCCGTCCTGCTCGGGCAGCTCCCACGTGACCCCGCCGAGCATGTCCACGATGGACGTCGAAGACTCGGGGTCGGTGAGCTTGTCAAAGTCGAGCTTGAGCACGCTGTCCTCGTTGCTCTTCTTGAAGTCGGCGGAGATGCCGTCGATGACCTGCTCGACGACGTCGCTCGAGCTCTCCTCGAAGGGGTTCAGGCAGAAGTCCGTCAGCTGCTCCTCGTTGCGGACCGGGTCCACCGTGTACACGTCGCCGGAAACCTCGTTCTGGTTGAGGCGGTGCAGGTCGATCTTGCCGTTGGCGTTGCGCGGGAACGTCTCCACCAGCATCACGCGGGAGGGGATGTTGGCCTCCGACAGCGTCTGCTCCTCGATGAAGGCCTTGCGCAGGGCATCGAGGACGATCTGCTTGGGATCGCCGGCGCCCTCCACGGTCTTCACGCACAGCATGGGGATCGTGTCGTGCTGGATCTTGTAGTACACCGGCACGATGGCGCAGGAGTCGACGCCCTCGCGGCGGTTGAACTCGGTCTCGACCCTGCCGGACTCGTACTTCCTGCCCTCCTCGCGCATGAAGAAGCGGTTGGCGCGGCCCAGGTAGGTGATGCGCCCGTCGGGGTCCACGTGCACCAGGTCGTTGGTGCACACATAGGGCTCGCCCTCGATCATCTCGACCTTGATGACGTCGCGGCCGTCCAGCTGCGACGCGGCAATGGTCGGGGCGGTCAGGTAGAGCACGCCCTCGCCGCCCTCGCCATCGGGCGAGAAGTAACGGCCGCTCTCCTCGTCGTAGAGGCGCACGACGATGCCCGGCAGCGTATAGCCGATGGACTCGTCGTCGAGCGCCGACGACGACAGCGCGCAGGCGCCGCCCAGCTCCGACAGGCCGTAGCCGTTCAGAATCGCCACGTCCTTGCCGCCATGGGCCTCGATGAACTCGTTGTAGCGCTTCTTGTCGGCCGCCGACACCGCCGTGCCGCCGAGTGCCACGAACTTCAGGCTGGAGAAGTCGAAGTCGGTGTCCTCGGGCATCTTCATCCAGCGGTCGAACATGTAGCTGGCGCTGAAGAGGAACGAGATGCGGTAGGCCGCGATGGACTTGTAGAACCAGGGGTTCAGGAAGCCCAGAGGCACGGTGATCAGGGTCGCGCCCATCGCGAAGGGCAGGTGCACCTGGTTGATGATGCCGTAGGAGTTGCTGAGGTCGAGCATCGTCGCGGTCACCAGGTGGTCGTAGGGCAGCGAGATGTTCTTGATCTGCAGGAAGCTCATCACGACCGAGTTCAGCGCCTCGTCCGACATGGGCACGGGCTTGCCGGTGCCGCTGGTGGTGCCGGTGGTGTGGATGATGAGGGCGTACTTGTCCGTCTCCTGCTCGGCGTAGTGCACCGGGTAGTTGCCGAAGTGCGCCAGCAGCGTGTCCATGCTGACCGGCCAGAACAGAGACTTCATCGGCACGCTCTTGACCTCTTGGGCCGCCGTCATCGCCGGCATGGCAGTGGCGCCCGCCATGCGCACGTGCAGGACGATCACGTGACGAAGCCCCAGCTCCTCGCGCTTGTTGAGAAGTTCGCCGATCAGCTCGGGCTGAGCGAGGTCGTCCGTTATGATGAAGTCCGT
>CACXFF010000144.1 GCA_902766805.1 uncultured Coriobacteriaceae bacterium
ATGTGCCATCACTCTTTGCTGGAGAGCGCGATGCCAGCCACGATCACGGCGCCGCCTATCAGCTGCACGGGCGTGATGGCCTCGCCGAGCACCACGGCCGACAGGATCAGGCCAAAGACCGGGATCAGGTTCACGAACGACGCGGCGGTGGACGCTTCCAGCCCCTCGAGGCCCAAGTTGTACAGAACGAACGCGACCACCGTGCATCCCATCACCAGATAGGCCAGCGACCACAGGGCCTCGGGTGAGGGCGGCGCGGTAGGCATGCCCTCCACCAGCGCGAACGGTATGAAGCCCAGCGCGCCAAAGAGCGTCTGCCAGGCCGTGAGGTCGAAGGGCGAGTAGCGCGTGAGCAGCGGCCGCATCATGAGGTTGTAGACCGCCCAACACGCTCCGCCCGCGAGCAGGGCCAAGCTGCCAAGCGCCACGTCGCGACCACCCGCGGCGCTTTCCGAGAGCGCGAGCAGCCCCACCCCCACGAACGCCAACGCGATGCCAAAGGTCTTGCGCGGCGCCGGCCGCCTGCGGTCCCACGCGCACTCGAGCGCGAGCGTCATCGCGGGGAAGGCGCCGTCGATGAGCGAGCTGGTGGAGGCGGGCAGCAGCGCCACGCCCACGTTCTCGCCCGCGAAGTACAGCGTGGTGCCCAGCAGGCCCGTGAGGGCAATGAGCAGCAGGTCCCTTCCGTGCGGGCGCCGCTCACGACGCAGGCCGCCACGCGCGGCGAGCAACAGCACAAAGACGAGCGCCGCCAACCCGAAGCGCACCAAGCCCAACGAGAACGGCCCAAAGCTGTCGTAGCTCGCTTTCGACGCCACGAGCGACCCGCTCCACAGCAGGCACGCGACCGCCGTGGCCACGACGTAGGCGTTACGCGACCAGCCCCGACGCCCACGGACGCCCGCTTCCTGCACACGCACGCCCTCCGCTCGGGACTCCCCCGCGCCCAGCCCTTCCTCACGCCCTCGGCCCACAGGTCCCCCTACACGCAGATACGCCGGTATCCGTTCGGCGTGCGCCAACCGCCGTCGGGGTTCTGGAAGATGCTGCTCTGCACCACGCCCTTGCTCGGCCACGCCTCGATGCACTGGTCGTTGCCCAGGTACAGGGCACAGTGCCCCGGCCAAAAGACGATGTCGCCCCGCTCGCGCTTGGCGGCGTCCACCCACAGGAACTTGTCGTCGGCCAACATGTTGGCGGCGTTGTGGTCCTGCCAGGGGTCATAGTAGTGCGACCAAGGGTTGTACGGCGTGTTCATGCCGATCGCGTAGAGGCACTGCATCACCAGGCCCGCGCAGTCCACGCCCACGCCCGGAGCGCAAGCGTAGTCCCACACGTAGGGCGTGCCCAGGTACTCCTGCGCGCGCTGTACCAGCATCTCAATGCATTCCGCACGGGTGGAGCCAGCCTTCACTCGCGACGGCGTGATGTAGGAGAAGATGCCGCTCGTGGCCATGTAGGGCTGTACCGAATACGTGGACACCACGTACAGACCATGCGGGTTCTGCCAGCCCGTCTTGTCGCACGCGCCGCTGGGAGAGAACCAACGGTCGATGCCGTCGATCGTGCGCCAGCCTGTCGCCATCATGCCCGTCTCGTCACACCAGTACGTCACGCCGCCCTCGCTGAACCAACCCGTCGTGGGCCGGTGCCAATCAGCCATGTGGTACCACGCGCTGCCTACCTGCACCCAACCCACGCTCAGCACGCCCGAAGCATCGAAGCAGCAGGGTTGGCCATCCACCGTACGCATGCCCGTGACCATGGCGCCACTCTGGTCCAGCCAATAGCGCCGTCCGCCCCAGTCGAGCCAGCCCGTGTGCATGCGGCCGCTGTCGTCCAGGTAGTACCAGGTGTTGCCCGCGGCAAGCCAACCCGTGCACGCCGCGCCCGACGCCCCGAAGTACCACCACGAGCCGTCGGCATAGACCCAGCCCGTGCGCATGGCGCCCGAAGCATCGAACGCGTAGGTCTTGCCGCCAATCTCGCGCAGGCAGTCGGCCGCCATCACGCCGTTCGCATCCAGCCAATACCATGTGCCACCGTTGGCCAGCCAGCCCGTGTGCAGGGAACCGTCACCGTCGAAGTAACGCCACGACCCATCGAGCTGGACCCAACCCGTGCGCATGACGCCCGACGGAGCGAACGCGTAGGTCCTGCCGTCGATTTCGCGCAGGCCGTTGGCCGCCATCACACCCGCCGCGTCGAACCAATACCAGTGGCCCCCGTCGCGCAGCCAGCCCGTGTGGGCGCGCCCCTCGGCGTCCGCATAGCACCAGGTGTTGACCATCTGGTGCCAGCCCTTGCCCAGCAGGTTGCCGTTCTGCAGGTCGAAGACGTAGAGCACGCCGTCGACCTCGTAAATCCCGCGGGCGGAGCTGCCGTCGTCGAGCAGGTAGCGCCACACGTTGCCTTCGGTCACCCAGCCGCGCGTCGGCGCGGGGGCTTCGGGCTCGTCGGAAGCAGCCTGCGCCAAAGCGCCGTCGGCCTTGGCATCGGGGGCGGCGGAAGCCAGCGACTCTTCGCCCACGGGACGCGGCGCAGACACGACGTCGGCAGCGGGAACATCGGCTTCGGCGGAAGGGGGCGTCGCCTCCTCGGCAGGCTGAGTCGCCTCCTCGGCAGGCCAGTTGACGCGGTCCGCGGCGGACGGCACGACGGCCTCCTGCGCCGACAGCGGCACAGGCACACTGCCTAGCAGCACCGAAAGCGCGCAGCTCGCGGCGAGCAAGCGGCGCGCGATTGTTCCCTTCACACGGACCTCCTCTGTGAGACACTCAGACACAACACCTTAGCCGTTTACTCAAGCCCTGTCACATCACCCGCCCCGAACATCAAGGAGGCTCCATGACCCGCATCCTCATGGTCTGCCACGGCAACATCTGCCGCTCCACCA
This sequence comes from uncultured Coriobacteriaceae bacterium, assembly GCA_902766805.1. Taxonomy (GTDB): domain Bacteria; phylum Actinomycetota; class Coriobacteriia; order Coriobacteriales; family Atopobiaceae; genus CACXFF01. The sequence continues at coordinate 2,897 of CACXFF010000144.1, forward strand.
TGGCCGAATACGTCATGCGCCACCTGCTGCGCGAGGCGGGGCTCGCGGGTCAGATCACGGTGGACTCCGCCGCCACGAGCCGCGAAGAAATCGGCAACGGCGTGCACCCCGGCACGCAGCGAGCCTTGGCGGCGCACGGCATTCCGTGCGGCTCCCATCGCGCACGCCAGATGACGCGCGCCGATTACGCGCGCTACGACCTCATCATTGGGATGGATCAGGCCAACCTGCGCAACATGGGCCGCATCGTAGGCGGCGACCCTCAGGGCAAGCTCCACCTGTTGCTGGATTGGTCGGACCGGCCACGCGCCATCGCCGACCCCTGGTACACGGGCGACTTCGAGACCACCTACGCCGACGTGGCCGAAGGCTGCGCCACGCTGCTCGCCTGGCTCACGCGCGCATGTCGCTCACGGCACGCATGAGCCAGCGCGTCCGGACAGCCGCACGACGCCGGCCAGCTACACGATGACGAGGATGGCCGCCAAGACCAGGACGACGAGCACGATGACCATGGTGTGCGGGCCAAAGGCGATGCCCAACGGCGTGAGCACGTCTTGGAAGAGCATCATGACCACAGCCAAGATGATCGCAATCGCCAATGCGATGACGAGGATGAGCGGAATGATGCCGCGTCCAGAGTCTTTCTTCATGCGTGCCTCCTCACCGCCTCATGCGCGCCTCCTCAGCGCCATTGTGGCACAAAAGAGCGGGCCCAGGCAGCTCGCCTCGGCCCGCCGTAGCCAAGCTATAGCCCGACGCAGATGCGTCGACGCGGACGGGACGCCTATGCGGCGACCTGATCCTTGGGCAGCATCATGAGCAGCAGGAAGCCGATCACCAGCAGGATGCCAATGGACAGCACGCCCAGGCTCTCGTTGCCCGTGGCGAAGGCCACGCCAGAGACCAGCGCCGTGCCCATGACGCTCGCGTACTTGCCAAAGATGTCGAAGAAGCCATAGTACTCGTTGGACTTCTCTTTGGGGATGATCTTGCCGAAGTAGCTGCGCGACAGCGCCTGCACGCCGCCTTGGAAGAGGCCCACCGCGATGGCCAGGACCCAGAACTCCACGGCGCTTTTCAGGAAGAACGCGGCGAAGATGACGATGACCACGTAGGCGGCCACGGCGACGCGGATCATGCGCAGCGTGCCAAACTTGCCGGCGAGCTTGCCGTAGAGGATGGCGCTGGGGAACGCGACGAACTGCGTGACCAGCAGCGCGAGCACGAGCTGCGTGCCCTCGATGCCAACCTGCGCACCGTAGCTCGTCGCCATGGAGATGACCGTGTGCACGCCGTCGATGTAGAAGAAGAAGGCCAGGATGAAGATGAGGATCTGGCGATTGCCACCGATCTCGCGCGCGGTGCGCCCCAGCTCGCGGAAGGTCTCACCGATGCCACCGCCGTTGTCCTCGCGCCAGTGCGTCTGCTTGTAGGTCCGGACCAGCGGGACAGTGAAGGCGAGCCACCACAAGCCCGTGATGATGAACGAGATGCGCGTGGCCGTGGCCGTGTCCACCAGGCCCGTGTTGGGGCCCAACAGGATGAGCGCCAGGCACGCGATGAAGGGGACGACGCTGCCGATGTAGCCCCACGCGAAGCCCTGCGACGACACGTCGTCCATGCGCTCGTCGGTGGTGACGTCGGTGAGCATGGCGTCGTAGAAGGTCATGGAGCTGTTGAGGCCGATGGTGGCCAGGACGAACACCACGAGGAAGGTGAGCCACTGCATGGGGATGGACAGCGACAGGCAGCCCACCAGGCCCGTGAGGAAGAAGCCCAAGAAGAACTTGATCTTGTAGCCCTGGCGGTCGGCCAAGGTGCCCAAGACGGGCATGAGCAGGGCGATGACCAACGAGGCGATGGTCTGCGCCACGCCCCAGAGCGCCATGGAGTTGTCGGCGATGTCGGGGGTGAGCAGCGATTGGAAGTAGATGGGTACCACCGAGGTGTTCAGCAGCACAAATGCCGAGTTGCCCACATCGTATTTGATCCAGTTGCGCTCGAGAGCGGTGAGTTGGGAGCCTAACATGCTGGCCTCCTTACCAAGCTGAGGG
>CACXFF010000145.1 GCA_902766805.1 uncultured Coriobacteriaceae bacterium
GAAGAACACGAGGAAGGCCAGCATCGATTGTTTGGAGTCGCGGGCATGTGACATGACGTATCCCGACAGCAGGATGCCGGCGCCCGACCCACAGCACGTGCCGCAGCCCAGCCCCACCGACGCCGCGACCGAGAGGCCCTCCAGAAGAAGTGCGAGTTCCATGGCTACATCCTTTCGCTTGCTATGAGCGCGGCGCCGATCGCCCCGTTGAACTGTGGGTGCGCGGCAACGAAGACGTCGCGCATGAGCTCTTCTTCGAACGCTTGGCGCAGGCCGACGTTCAGGGCCCCGCCGCCGCTCATCAGCACATCGCCGCCCTTCTCGGACTTCCGCATCATCTTTATGATGCGTCGCGCCATGGATAGGTGCATGCCCGCCAGGATGTCGCACCTGTCAAACTTGCGGGCGACGAGCGAGATGACCTCTGACTGCGCGAACACCACGCACGTGGAGTTGATGTCGCAAGGCTCGGTACTCTGTAGGGAGAGCGGGCCTACCTGGTCGATGGTCGTCTCCAGGATCTGGGCGATGACCTCCATGAACTTGCCCGTGCCCGCGGCACACTTGTCGTTCATCGAGAAGTTCTTCACGGTGTAGTTGGAGTCCAGGTATATGAGCTTGCTGTCCTGGCCGCCGATGTCGACGATGATGCCCGGCTCCCACTGCGGCGGCGCCGTAATGCGAACGCCATAGGCGTGCGCGGTGATCTCGCTGATGTCGTCGTCGGCCACGTCGAGCACCTTGCGGCTGTAGCCCGTGGCCATGATGTGGCCGACCTGCGAGCGGCTGATCCCGGCTCGCCCACAGAGCTCCTGCACCAAGCTGCTCGCGGTGCCGTTGTTGTCGATGCCCGTGTTGCGGACCAAGGTGTCCACTACCGTGCCAAACCCGTCGATCATGGCTGCCTTCAGGTAGGTCGAGCCTCCGTCCAGCCCGATGAAATACTTCCTCATGTTCCTCTCCTTTCGGGATGCGCTAGCGGGAGCTGCCAGACGCTCCTCGGGGACCCTTTTTTAGCTTGATCATCTCCACGAACGCTTCCGTGCGGATGCGGATCTGCTCGACGTCCTGGTCGGTATAGTCGCTTTCCAGGCGTATGACCGGCACGCCCAGCTGCTCGAGCTCTTCCTCCACCATGCGGTACTCGTAGTCGTAGACCAGGCAGCCCCGCAACACGTGGTAGATAACGCCTTCCACACGGTAGTCTCGTATCATCTGGCGCAGGCGATACATGCGCTGGGAGTTGTCTGCGAAGGTCGGGCAGGGGCAGGGACGCAGAGCGCGGATGGCGAGCGCGCGCATGAGGCCGTCGAACGACCTGTCGACGGGCACGACCGGGTCGGACAGGCCCCGTTCTCCCATGCACGTCTCGTCCGCCACCACCAGGCCGCCGGACTCCTCGATGAGCAGGGGGATCTTGAGGTTCGGGAAAACCAGGGGCGATCCGGTGAGCAGTATGCGCGGCAGGTCCTTGTTCGTCACGAGCTGTCCTGTGCGGGCGCGTACTGCCAGCGCATCGTTGAGCTTGCCCAGTGCGTCCGCCCATGTGTCGACGTCGAGGTAGGACGCCGCGTTCATGACGGCCATGGCGTGCGTGCCGTGCAGCAGGCCTTGGCTGTCCCGCTTGAGCTGCAAGAAGCGCGAGAGCTCGTATTGGGCGCGGCCCATCCGATCGATGGCCTGCGCGAGCGACTCGTAGCTGAGGGCTTGGCCGGTCTTTTCCGACAGCACGGCTGCCAACCCGTACAGCTCGTCCACGAACGCCTCGATGTCCTCATCCTCTTTGTTCGCGGGCACAGGCAGGGTATGGACAGGGCACTCGTCCTGCAGGAGGCCAGCGATCTTTTTCTTGCAGTCGCAGGTTATGGGGACCACCATCAACGAACAGTTCTCGTAGATTGGCAGCGTGCCCATGTGCTTGAAGCCGGCGACGGCCTTCACCAGCGGGCAGGCGTCTCGCGCGACCACGTCATCGCCAATGGAGAAGGCCGTGTAGTGTCCGCTGCAGAGCTTCACGGGTTGGGCGCCCGCCGCGTATATGAGCTCTGGGGGCACCTGCACGCAGTACGTGCCCACGGTCGGCGTATCGGGTGGCTTCACCACGTCTTCCCAGCGTACGTAGGTGCGCTCAAGGACGTCGAAGAACGGTTCTAGGAGATCCGAGCCGCCTCCGAGCGCGCGCATGCGGCGCAGGTACTTCTGCGTCATGTGCGTGGCTTTGCTGGCAAAGAGCTCTTTGTGCCGCTGCTCGCGCTGTGCCTGTGTGATCGCGTCGTTAGTCATGTTGTATCCTCCCGTATGCTCCCACCACTCTGCTGCGCTTCGACACGTAGAGTCCCTTGCCAAAGAACGTCAGCGAGAGGGCGCGGTCCTCTGGGCAGCACTGCACGCAGGCTCCGCACATGATGCAGTTGATGTCGGTGACGTCGCTGTGCTCGCGTTCGGTATAGATCTGCTTGATGCCCATGGGGCAGGCCTCGTAGCAGGCGCCGCATTCGGTGCAGGCTACGCAGTCTTTCTTGATGCGGAATGGCTGGATCGCGTGCGCCAGGCCCATGAGGTAGCCGAGCGGGCAGATCGTGCAGAAGAAGCGTCGCTTGAAGAAGCCCGCAACGAGGACGAACACCATGAGGAAGCCGCTCGCGTACAGGCTCACCGAGAGGCCTGCGGCGATGGGGGAGAGCGAGATCGCCGGGCAGAAGTTGCAGAAGTTGCCGCCGGCGAAGCAGAGCCCCATCATGAGGAACAGCATGGTCCAACGCAGGGGAACGAGCGACTGATACATGCGGTCGGTCATGGCGATGCCCTCTACCTTGCACTTCTGGCGGATCGCATGCATGACGTCCTGGGCAAGGCCCATGGGGCACAGGAACCCGCATAGCGTTCGCCCAAAAACCAGCACGAAGCCCAGCGTGCTGACCAGGAACGTCAAGACGCCGGTCCAAGGAAGGCTGGCAAGCTCGTCGAGATGCGCCAGGTAGTAACAGCTTGCTTCCGTGAGCTGCGACATGTTGGCAGGGCAGGACAGCACGGGAATGCTGATCCACGAGAAGCGTGCGCCAAGCAGTATGCCGCCAAAGACCATGAACACGAAAAACCCGATCATGCAGACCCAGCGGAGCACTTGGAAGCGCGAGACGCGCTTGCGATGCCGGGGTCGTTGGGGCTGCGAGACGCCACGCGCCGCGGACGGCATGCGACGGGGGTCCTTCAGCGCCAGCCGCTTGCGCAGTGCGACGCACGCGACGATGCTGAGCGCGCTCAGCAGGCCGATGAGCGCCAGCGGAAGGAGCCTGGCGAGGTGGTCGGTGGTGAACAGCTGCTCTGCCGTGGTGGTGTAGCTGTTCGTGTCGTAAGTGAAGAATTCGAACTGCCAGGCAAAATACGCAACGAGTGCCATTGCCGCGCATACGATGCCTGTGATGAGGGCCTTTTTGCTAACCATGCTGTGTCTCTTTCTACGCGTAGCGTCGCTGAGCCTGTAGGTGGCCGTTGGCAAACGCGCGCTGCTCTAGCATCTCGCCGAAGGCTTCCAGGCGTATGCGCAGCTGTTCGACGTCTTGGGCTTGGTAGTCCGTCTCGAGCCGGAACACGGGAAGGTCGTGGCGTTCGAGCAGGGGCTCCAGACGTGCGAGCATGAAGTCGTACTCGATCTGCCCCTTGAGGATGTGGAACACGACGCCCTCCACGTTCGCTTTGGAAATGAAGTGCTCCACGTACTGTTCCATGGAGTGGTTCACGACGTGTGCGCTGGAGGCGTCGAACGCGTAGTGCTTGCGAGCTATGGCATGCATGAGGCGCCGTGTCCCGCCCTCCCGCTCGTCTGCGGCGAGGCTTGCGAAACGCGTCGTGCTCGCGGGGTCTATGCAAGCCAGCAGGCGCATGCCCGCGTCGTGAATGAGGGAGGGCACTTTGTATTGCGGGAAGAGTATCGGAGATCCCACGACGAGCGTGCGCGGGCGGTACGTGGCTACACGCTGCAGCACGCGATGGCGTGCCTGCACCTCTGTGGAGAGGCGGTTGAGCATGGCCGTCCATTGTGCGAGGTCATAGGCCAAATAGTACGTGTGAAGCACCAAAAGGATCGCCTCGTCGCTCAGCACTCCCTCGCATGCGGCGCAGATCTTCTGGAAGTTGACCATGGCGACGCGCGCGGCTCCCACGAAATGGTCGGCGTCCCGGAGGCTGCGGGAGGTCGAGCGGCCGCTCACACGCTGCTCTATCGTCTTGACCAGCGTGTCCATTGCGTGCTCCCAGCTGCGTTGAGCGGAGACGCTCGCGGCTGAGGGAGGGATGTCCACCGGTAGAACCGAACAGCCCTCGCGCTTGAGCAGGTAGGAGATCTTGCGCAGGTTATCGTTCACAGCGGGGACCACGAAGAGCGGGTGGATGTCGCTACGCTTGGCCAGGCGCAGGGCGTGTCCCAGGATAGATCTGCTCACAGGATCGCTGTCGCGAGGCATCACGTCATCAGACCACTGGCAAGCCGCATGGCTTCCGCCCAGAAGGTGATAGGGTGCCGTACCGCAGGCATAGACCAGCTGCTCGGGTATTCCGTACCCGAGGACCACAACGGACGGCATCACCCTGTCCTGATCGAAGTCCGCGTGCCACTGGGCAGCGCTGTCGAGAAAGAATCCCAGTGAGCTCAGGCTGTGGTTGTCGGCGCTTATACGTGCCAGCGTGCTCTGGCATTCTTCTGTGTATGGCATGATCGCCTCCTGTCTTTTGGCATCGGCAGGAGAATAGAGGGATGAACATCAAGGCAAGCTAAAGAAGGGGTTTGTGCTCTGCCTTGCCAAGGCCGTTTAGCTTCGTTTGAAGTACGTCGCGTATGCTCTTTGCCCACGGGTCATGGCCCGTGGCATGGCAACGCGATAGGCTGGGGAGGATGCGATGTTGAAATACCGGTTGATTCGGACGTACCTGGCGGTGTGCTGCGCGGTGTGCGTCTCGTATGCAGGTGCCCGCGCGGCTTGGGGGCTGCTCTGGAATGGGGATGCTGGAACGGCTGAGCCGACGAACGTGACCGCTTCGGTCGATGAGTCCAAGCTGTCGCCCGAGACTGTCGTGCGGGAGCCGCCAAGCACAGTTGCCGCGGAGCAGCCTGTCGGGGATACGACCTTGGACGAACCCGAGCGCGACGGGGGAGCGTCTGCGGGGGAAGGCGACGCGGCCCAAGGTGCAGAGGACGCGGCGCAAGAGGCGGTGGAGCAGCAGGTCGAGGAGCAGCAGGTCGAGGAGCAGAGTGCCCCTTCGCTTGCCGAGTATCTGAGCCAGTTCACCTGTGGAAACTGCCGTCGCAACTGTTCGCTTGACCATCCTCGCTGTCACAATGGCTCGCGTCTGGCGGAGCTCAAGGCACAGGAGTATGCTGCCCTCTATGGTGCGGTGTGATGCCGTTTGCAAGCCTTGTGCTCCATGCGTGCGACTTCGTCGAGTGGCATTCGCTGTCCGAGGGGGGCGTCCTACGCCAGCCCAAAGAGCCACGTGGCGTCGCGCGAGAACAGGTCCTGAGTGTAGTCCGTCACTCCGCGCTAGTCTGCGCGGGTCACCGTGAGGTTCCTGAAGTGGCCCTGCGTGCCTGTTGCCCCTCATCTCGCTCTACAGCTGCGTCACCAATCTGATGGCGCTCTAGCCTGCGCCATCTCGTGCGAGCTGCCGTGGGATGCGACGCGCCCGTCTGCGGTATCGAGCAGCTCGTCGCCACGGCCACGGCTTACTGCAGCCTGAATCTTCTCGCTATGGTGCACGACGCCAAGAATAGCCAACATGGGCCCGTTCTGCGCAGTTGGGGTCACTCCAGTGTCCTCAACTCTCTGAAACGGCTCTCGGGAGGCCCCGTTCTGCGC
>CACXFF010000146.1 GCA_902766805.1 uncultured Coriobacteriaceae bacterium
CCCCATCGCGTGACGCACGGAGTTCTCCACGATGGGCTGGATGAGGAAGCTCGGCACCGGCACCTCGTCGCAGCCTTCTTCGACGTGTTCCACCATCAGGATGCGGTCGTCGCCAAAACGGGCGTGTTCGAACAACAGATAGCGCCTGGTCTGCTCCAGTTCGCGTTCCAGGGGGATGAGCTGCTCGGACGAATACTCCAGCGTGCGCCGATAGAACACGGCGAAGTCACGCAGCAGGTTGCGGGCGCGCTCGGGGTCGGTCCGCGTGAAGGCCGCGATGGTGTTGATGGTGTTGAACAGGAAATGCGGGTTGATCTGTGCCTGCAGGGCTTTGACCTCGGCCTGCGCCGTGAGCTCGGCCTGACGGTCCAGCGCGTATACCGCGAGCTGGGAGCTCAGGAGCTCGGAAAAGCCGCGGGCGATGGAAAGCTGCGTGCGGTTGATGTCGCGCGGGCGGGCGTAGTACAGCTTGATGGTGCCGATGGGCACGTCGTGGACGATGAGCGGGGCCACGATACCCGCAACCTTGGTGGATTCCTCCAACGGCGTGCCCGCAAGGATGTCGAAGGGCGTGATGGAGTCGAAGGTCGTCAGCTGGCCGGACTGCAGGACGTCGAAGGTCGCTTGCGTGCGGATGGGTGTGCCCTCGGGGAATTCCTCGTCGCGGTCGCCGACGTAGGCCAAGACGGTCTCGCGGTCGGTGAGCGAGATGGCTGTCGCGCGGGTCTCGGGAAGCAGCAGCGAGCACACGCGCTGTGCCGACTCCACCGTCAGGCCGTTGCGCGTGTCCTCGGCGAGGGCCGTGGCGATGCGCAGGATGCGCTCCGTCTCAAAAGAGCGCATGTCATCGGGCAGGAAGGACAGGATGAACGCCAAGACGGCACCCGAAATGGCACCAATGCCCGAGATGACGATGAGCGCCGGCACGTCGAGCACCAGGCCCCACACGAACGTCATGACCATCGACGACACGGCAATGGCTGCGGTGACCGCGATAGAAAGGTCGAAGTTGGTATGTAGCCAACGCATCAGACGTCATCCTCCGGGTGGTCAGGCAGCGACAGAGGCGGTTGGATAATGGGGAACGACCTGCTCGAGGACTTCTCCTCGGCAAGCTCTTGGCCATCGGCCTCTGCGAGCGAGCCCGCGGCGGGGCTCTCCTGCGCATGCGCGTCATTGGCCATGAGATCGAACGGGCCGAGAAGCTGCACGTCTCCCCTGTTGGTGTCCGGCTCGTCGTGGGCGAGGTCGTTCACGAAGAACTCAGGCGGCTGTGGGGGCTGCTGCACCATCTGCACTTCGTCCTGGGCCTGGGCAAAGCTCTCCAATACCGAGACCGAGGTGATTTCTGGCTCCCTTTTGGTCAGGTAGGTCTTGGTCTTGGGCTTGGGCAGGACCTTGGGGCGACGGGCGGAACGGCCACGGCGGTCGCCCATCTCGTCCAATACGGCGTTCATCCGCTCGCGACGGAGCTGATAAGGCGATTTGGGGCGCTCGGCGGGCTCCTCGTCTGCCGGAGCGGATTCGGCCGAACTATCCTCGGCGTCGTCGGAGGGTTCCGCGTCAGCCGTCTCGGGCTCGTCGGTGGCGTCCTCTTGCTCGGCTTCGGGCTCGTCGGTGGACTCGGACTCCGCGGGCTCAGCTGCGGGCTCGTCGGCGGCGGGCTCGGACTCCGCGGGCTCTGCTGCGGGCTCGTCGGCGCTGTCCTTGGGCTCCGCCGACTCGTCAATGGCCTCGTCGTCGCCTTGCTCGCTTTCCGCGGATGGATTGGGGGCGTCTGCGTCGGCCACGTCTTGTTCGACGGCGTCCTGCGCATCGTCGGCGTCCTCGGGAAGTCCCAAGTCCTCCGTGGACGTAGCGGCGGCTTCCTCCTGCTCGGCAGCGTCGGGACCCTCGTTCTCAGCCAGCTCCTCCGGAGCGTGCTCCGTCTCTTCCGCGGGCGCGTCAGATGCGTCGCCGAGGGACGGGTCATCCGGAGCAACGCCGTCAGCACTGGCAGCGGCGTCGTCGCGGGCAGTGGGGTCGAGGTCTGTCTCGGTGGGCGCGGCGGGAGGCTCTTCAGACGCGCCACTCTCCTCGGGGTCCGCCAGCGCCTCGACAGACGCCGCTTCGGCCGCGGGATCCTCCCCAGACGGCACGGGCGATTCCTCGCCCTGTTCCAGTTGCTCTTGCAGGTCGTCATCCACGATGAGATCGACGATCTCCTGGGCGTCGGCCTTCTCCATCGTCGCCAAAGAGCGCTGCAGGGCGGCCTCGATCTCCTCACGAGACAGCGGCATGGTGGGCATGATGTCGTCGCTTAGCAAGAATGCGGGCACGGCAGGGTTCGACGACTGCGTGTTCTCTTCGCTAGAGGCCGCCTCGAGTTCCGCTGCCAAGTCCAGCGGCTCATGCGCGGGGATGGCGGACTGCGGCTCCACCACCAGCTCGTACCCCACCGCATCGGGCGAGAGGTCGGGATCGTGCGGGACGGCGTCGACCGGCCGGCGTTCCAGCACGCCGGTCTTTTCAGAACCGAGCGTCTCCTCGAGTCGCTTCAGGAAATCAGGGAGTTCTACCGTGATTTCCAGGACCGGTACCTGCAGGTATTCCGGAACGACATACTCCTCGCGCGGGCGGGGCTCAGAGACAGGATCTTCCTCCTGGTTCTCTTCTGACTGCGCGACGACTTCATCTTCCGCGGCCTGCGGCTGAGACTGGGACTCCGCGGGGGCCTGTGCCTGGTCCTCCGGCGCCTCATCGGCATCTGGGGCTTCCACGGCCGGCAAGACGACGGACTCCACCTCTTCGGGCTCGGCCGTATCCCTCGGGGCTTCCTCATCGTGGTCGGCGTGCTCCTGGTGAGGATCGTCAGCGTCGGCGGCCTCTTGGGCTTCCGGTATTTCCGCCGCCTCCTCCGCCTCGGGCTCTCCCCCGTCCTGCGTATCCTCCTGCTCGTCTACGTCGGCAGGGACAAGCGACGCTTCTTCCTCGTCGGGAAACGATTCAGACGGTGCTTGCTCTGCCGTCGCCTCCTGTTCCTCACTGTGTTCCACAGCGGGAACAACAGCTTCCTCATCGCTCTCCAGCTGTGTACCAGTCTCCGTGTCAGATTGGGACACACCTTCGTCTACCTGCGCTTCTGTAGACTCCAAATCCGTAGACTCTGCGGGTTCTCCTTCTGACGGAGCCCCTGCATCCTGTTCGTCCGTCTCAACGTCCGGTTCGTCGCCCTCCGCCTCGAACGCAGGCAGCTCATCGTGCTCTTCGGCAGGTTGCTCTTGGGTAGGACGGCGGGAGGGCGCCCCGGCACCTTCCGTAGAGGAGCGCACCTCTTCCAAAAAAGATGCCATCTGCGCCTGGCGTTCCTCGCGCGCGGGATCGACCTCGTCCTGCTCTTCGACCTGCGTGCGCGGGAAAAAGGCAGGGATGGACGAGCCTCCCGCCGGCTCTTCAACCTGCGGGATCCAATCGACGGGCTCACTGCCCTCGACCTCGCCATCGGATGGGTATCCGTACCGGCGCTCCTGTTCCTCGCGTACGATCTGCGGGGCGCGGTACAGCCTGCGCGCGAGCCTCTCGTCGTTCCAAAGCTCCACCATCACCTGCGGCCAGTAGGTCTGGAACTTGAGATAGGACTGCGCATGGGCGGCCGCGTAGGCATAGGCATCCTTGCGTCCCCTGGTCAGGATGTGCAGGTAGGCCTCGTGTTCTTCATAGAACAGCGCGCGGAAAAATGCCGTTTTGGCAATCCTGCCGTCGAGCTCGTCGCTCAGCCAAGGCCCGGGATACGGCATGAGGCTCTCGGCCGTGACCTGGTGCAGGCCGATGATGGTATTGGCCGTACGCAGCTTCTCCTGCTGGTAAATCCAACGGTACACGTCTTGTTCGAAACGACCGGCGCGCGAGGGCGTGTTGGGAGGACGGTGCACGACGCACCACTGGTTGTCGAACCATACGTCGAAACCGTACATGCGCAGGTCAAGCAGGTAGTCGAGATCCTCGCCACGCGTGATGTAGGGATCGAAGCCCACCCGGGTGAACGCTTCGGCATGCAGCGAGAAACACCCGCCCGTCAGGATGTTGGACCGACTGATGCGCGTGGTGTTGAGCGCACGATTCATCCACATGTTGAAGAGCGGCCGCTTGTTCCACCAGCGGTCATACCACGCGGGCGAAACGGCCGTGGCATACGGAGAATCGTCTTGGTTGAGGAAGTAGCCCGTTTTGGCGATCACCGGGAGATCCTGACGGGTCATATGTCCCAAGCCGTAGACGGCATCCACGAGGAATTCGGGGGACGTGATGATCTCGTCGTCGTCCAGGAACACGACCGCGTCATGTCCAAGCACGGCCGCCACCAGCAGGCCCATGTTCTTGATGGCACCATAGCCGCGCAAACTCACGGTGTCGCCATCCAGATCGGGAGAGATCTGGGCGAGGGCAGTCTGGATCACCCAAGACTCCGCCGCCGAGACCACGAACGGATTGAGACGACTGTGCTGTGAGCAGATCTCTTCCACGCGAGCCCTCGCCTCGGGCTCATCGTCGTTGCTGGCTACGAGCAGCACGATCACGCGCGTGATGCCGCGTACAGGCTCCAGCGAGTCCAGGCAACGCGCGAGCTCGGGTTCGGTAGCGTTGAGGGGTGTGGCATGGTCGTACACACCCGGTTCGGTCGTGCGTGCACCACGATCGTTGCGAGCCCAATAGCTCGGAATGACTATCACGGGATTCACAACGCACCTCCTGTCACTGCGAACGCCCATCAACCGGGTCCCCGCCTACGGACCACCACGGTCAGCGAGTAGCCCTCACGCTCGATTCAATCCATTCATGCAGTCATTCATTCTAGCGCAGGGCGATGGCTCGACGTGAGCCAAGGCCGATGTCTCACAAGTCTTTCTCCCCTCTTTCCCCTTTCCACAAGGACAAGGCCATCGTCCGCCTGGCGGTGTAGTATGGGTTGCGTCTCCTGTCAGCTGCGTCGTTTGGATGGCACCATGCCCGCGCTCATCACGCATCACCTTTTTGGCGAGTCCGTCGCGCCCGCGCTCAAGAACCATCTCACCAGCCAAGAGGACGTGCTTGCGTTTCTTCTGGGCAACCAGGGTCCCGACCCGCTGTTCTTCCGTTTCATGCTGCCGGTGCCTTCTGTCATCAAACGCACGTCACGCCTGGGAAGCCTCATGCACAGGACCCAGATGAGCGCTTTTTTTGATGCGCTGCGCGAGGCTATCGTCAGTGTTCCCGCCAGCGACCAGAGCACGGCGCGGGCTTGGGCGCTCGGCATGCTAGGCCACTATGCTCTCGACCGGCGCGCACACCCCTACGTCTATGCGCGCCAGTACGAGATCACGCGCGCGCACGTAGGATTAGACCAGGCAGGTTCGCAGGTACACGCCTTGATCGAGTCGGAGCTGGACTCCTTCATGCTCTGGATCGAGCGCGGGGCCACCGTAGAAGAGCGGCCTCCCGTGAACACCCTCAACCACACCGATCACATCGACCGCGTGGCGGGCTCGCTTCTCTCCCAGGTGGTCTACGCTGTGTGGGGCCAGCACATCGACGCGAAGCTCTATGGCAAGTGCGTCGATGACATGCGCAGTGTGTACACCTTCATAGAGCCGCTGGGCTCGCGCGGATCGTTGGCACTCGGCCGCCTGGAACAGCTGATACGCCATGACCACCCGCTCCTTTCGTCCCTCGCCCACCCGGTGGTCGAGACCGACGAGTGCATCTGGTCCAACATGGGACACACCGAGTGGCACGACGTCATGACCGGAGAGCCCTCACATGACTCCTTCTTGGACCTCTTCACGCTGGCCGAGCAGGAATATCCCGACCTCATGAAGCTGTTTTTGGACGGGGCGCCGGGCGAGCTCATCACGCAACACCTGGATTACGGTGGAATCTACCGCGAGGACGAGCAGGTGGCTGCGGTGCTCCCCACCCAGTGAGGTCCAAGGCATCCCTGCCGATCACACCTAGCAGTCTGACCGCGCAGCCAACACGATCATGTCTTGTGCACCGCCCCGGCCCCATCCGCACGGGTGCGCGTGGCACTCGCTGTGTCTTCGGGCTTTTGCGTGACGCACGTGCACACGGACGGTGATGGCGTAACGGCACAGTTGTGGACATTGTGGTACACAGTTTTGCATTTGGGCTGGAATGCGTCATACTATCTCTGACCCATTAGGTACACACCTTGGGCATAGGTCAAGCGTGCGTGTGAACGGAGCCCCATCATGCCAGGCACCTCAGCCAAAACCGTCGAAGTCAAGTTACGCGTCCCGGTGGAGATCGCCGCCGCGATAGAGACCTACGCGCAGGCCCATACACATGGCAACAAGACCAAGGCGTACTTGCACTTCATCGAGGAGGGCATGTCCTCACAGGGCGAGTCCGCCCCCGCCACCAAAGCAGACCTTATGGCGGTGGCCGCGGCGCAGCAGGCGAGCATGCAGAAGCTCATTTCCTCCCAGCAGCTGCCCGCGCTCCCCTCCGCCGAGGACATCTCGGCTGCTGTCGAACAGAGCATCGAGCGCAGCGTGGACCAGCGCCTCAGTGACTCAGGTGAGTACATCGCCAGCAGCGTCGCGCGTCACATGAAGCAATACGACAGCAGCAACCGAGAGACCATCAACGCAGCGTACCAGCGCGGCTATCTCGCCGGCAAGCAGGCCGAGGATAGGCGTGCCATGAGCGTGGCGCTCAACATGGGCGCGCTCATGCGCACCGTCTGTGGCACACCGTTCATCCGTTCTTTCCTCATGGGGACCGACGCCGACTTCCTGAACCAGGACCTCACCGCCGAGGCGCTCATCGCTTCCATCCCCGACACCACGAGCACACAGGACGTGGCGGACGCAACTCCCGCGCCCGCTCAGCCGGCACGATCCGTGAGCGAGCTACCTAGCATCGAAGAGGACACGTCAGAATAAGTCACTTTATGATTCACGCGTATAGCTGCTGTGATGTTCTTATCAACAGCTTGTTTCATCCCTCGCTGTCGTATGGGGCCACAGCTACACTAGCGATTCATCGGGCACGAGCCCGAACGCTGGTCCATCAGTCCGCGTGAAAGGAATCGAACCATGACCACATCTGACAGCGTCCGTCTCTACGAGCGCACAGGCAGCTACATCCCTCGCGTAGCTGCCGTGCACGACCTGTGCGGCTACGGTAAGTGCTCGCTGGGCGTCGCTATCCCCGTTCTGTCCGCCGCAGGCGTCGACGTGTGCCCCGTACCGACAGGCCTCTTTTCGGCACACACCAAATTCTCCGTGTTCCACATGCACGACACCACGGACATGCTTGTGCCCTACCTCGACGCCTGGAAGGAAGAAGGCATCGAGCTCGATGGCATCTATTCTGGGTTCTTGGGCGCTGCCGAGCAGGTTGCCTGCATCAAGCGTCTCTACGAGGAGCATCCCGGCGCGCTGCGCATCGTTGATCCCGTGATGGGCGATGGGGGAGTGGTGTACCAAACGTACACACCCGAGCTGTGCGCGGCCATGGGAGAGCTCGTGGATGGCGCAGACGTGCTCACACCCAACCTCACCGAGGCATCCATTCTCACAGGGATCGAATACCGGGGACAGGACGTGGACGAGGA
>CACXFF010000147.1 GCA_902766805.1 uncultured Coriobacteriaceae bacterium
CTGGGCACGCCGCTCGCCGTGCTGCTGCCCGTGTCGTTCGTGGCGTTTGGGCTGATGTGGCTCGTGTCCGCGCTGTGGTTCGTGCCGTTGAGCGCGCCGTACGTGAAGGGCGGCTACGGCGGGGACAAGGCGCTGCGCAACGTGATCTTTGTCCAGACCAACCGCATCATCTGCCTGGTGTGGGGCGTCACCTACCTGGCCGCGGCTGCCGCCAGCTGCATCGCACCGGGCGCCACGCCGCTGATCAGCCAACTGCTGCCCATCCCGGCCGCTGTCTTCACCGTGTGGTTCCAGCGCTGGTACCCCGTGCACGTCGCACGGGGCTAGCGCTCGTGCCGAAGGACGCGTTTGGGGCGCCCGGACGGAAGCGGAGCACGCTCGGTGGAGTTGGGGTCACTGTGGTGGCCTCAAGTGTTGGGAACCTCCTCCCGATGACCCGTTCGGGAGAGTTGGGGTCACTGTGGTGGCCTCAACTCGACCCAAGCCAGGCCGACGGATCCCCAAAACACAGTTGGGGCCACCACAGTGACCTCAACTACGTCCAACTCTCCCAATTCCGCCGCTTTGGGAGAGTTGGGGCCATCACAGTGACCTCAACTGCTCCCAACAGGCTGCCGAAGGGCTGTTCCCGATAGTTGGGGCCACCACAGTGACCTCAACTGATCGTATGTAGCCGGCCAGCCAATGACGTGACGCAGCCACGCGCCTTCGGCAAAAAACGAGGACCGGCCGCCCAAGTGACCAGTCCTCGTCCATCGTTCTTATCCGCGCCTTATCGGCAACATCGCCGGCCAACGCCCGTGCTTGGTACCAAAAGGACGTGGTCTTTTCGGTACCAAGCCGCCGCTACTCTTCCACGTCGTTGTCGCCGCCGGTGCCGCCGTTCACGGCCGCGCCATCGCCGGCGCCGCGCACTTCGGGCCACACCCAATCGGTGAACGCGGGGTGGTCGTAGCCCTCGCGCACCGCGAAGTCGAACGCCTCCTGGCGGAACAGCTCCCACTCCGCGATCTGCGTGGCCCAACGCTCGGCGTCCAGCATGCGCAGCGCGTCCGCCGCGAGCGCCCAACGATCCATGTGGTTCACGCGCAGCATGTCGTAGGGCGTGGTCGTGCTGCCTTGCTCCTCATAGCCGTGCACGTGAAAGTTCGCGCAGTTGGGACGGCCGTGGATGAGGCGCCAGATGGTTCCGGCGTACGCGTGGAAGGCGAAGAGCACCGGCGTGCCCTCGGGCCCGAAGAGCTCGGCAAAGCGCTCGTCGCTCACGGCCTGGTCGTCCTCGGCGGCGTTGCGGATGGACAGCAGCGACACCACGTTCACGAAACGCACGCGCACGCCCAGCTCGTGCAGCAGGTCGGTGGCGGCCAACGCCTCGAGCGTGGGCACGTCGCCGCAGCTCGCAACCACCAGGTCGCAGGGCTCGCCGGCGGGCACGCCCGCCCACTCCCAACAGGCCAGGCCTTCGTCCAGCTCGGCACGCGCCTCGTCCAGCGTGAGCCAGGTGGGCATGGGCTGCTTGCCCGCAAAGATGCCGTTGATGCAGTTCGTGGAGCCAAAGGCGCGCTCGCCCACGGCCAGCAGCAGGTTGGCGTCGGCCGGATAGTAGACGTTCACCACGTGGTCGTTGTTGTGCGCTTTGTTGAGCAGCACGTCCACGAAGCCCGGGTCCTGGTGCGAGAAGCCGTTGTGGTCCTGGCGCCACACGTGGGACGAAAGCACCATGTTCAGGCCGCTGATCGGCGCACGCCAAGGGATGTGGCGCACGGTGGCCTCGAGCCATTTGGCGTGCTGGTTGACCATGGAGTCCACGATGTGCACGAAGCTCTCGTAGCTGCTCCACAGACCGTGGCGGCCGGTCAGCAGGTAACCTTCCAGCAGGCCCTCGCACTGGTGCTCGGAGAGTTGCTCCATCACGTTGCCCACGGGCGCGAGGTGGATGTCGTTCTCGGGGTCCTCGTACGGCGATTGGCCAAACCACTGCTTGTCGGTGACCTGGAAGGACGGCTGCAGGCGGTTGGACGCGGTCTCGTCGGGGCCAAAGATGCGGAAGCGGTCACGGTTGGCGTTGATCACGTCGCGGGTGTAGTCTCCCAACACGCGCGTGGCCTCGGTGGCGCCCCAGCCGCGACCCTCGATGCGGACCTCGTAGTCTTCGGTGGCGGGCAGCTTGAGGTCGGAGCGCAGGCGACCGCCGTTGGCGTTGGGGTTGGCGCCCAGGCGCAGCTCGCCGGCGGGCATGAAGGCCGTGACCTCGGGACGGATCGCGCCGCGCTCGTCGAACAGCTCCGCAGGCTCGTAGCTTTCCAGCCAACCGCGCAGCACCTCGAAGTGCTCCTGCGTGTCGCGCGCGCTCGCCAGCGGCACCTGGTGCGCACGCCAGCTGCCCTCGGTCTTCTTGCCGTCCACGTATTTGGGGCAGGTCCAGCCCTTGGGCGTGCGGAACACGATCATCGGGTAGAACGGGCGGCTCGCCTCGCCGGCAGCGGCGCGCGCCTTGATGGAGCAGATCTCATCGAAGACCGCCTCCAACAGCGCGGCGAAACGCCGGTGGATGCTCGCGGTGTCCTCTTCGTCGAAGCCCGCGACGAAGGTATAGGGGTGGTAGCCCATGCCGCGGAAGAACTCGTCGCGCTCGCCGTCGGAGATGCGCGCGAGGATCGTGGGGTTGGCAATCTTGTAGCCGTTGAGGTGCAGGATCGGCAGCACGATGCCGTCGGTGAGCGGGTCGATGAACTTGTTGGTCTGCCAGCTGGTGGCCAACGGACCGGTCTCTGCCTCGCCGTCGCCCACCACGGCCACTGCGAGCAGCGAAGGGTTGTCGAGCACCGCGCCGTAGGCGTGGGAGAGGACGTAACCCAGCTCGCCGCCCTCGTGGATGGAGCCCGGGGTCTCCGGGGCATAGTGCGAGGGAATGCCGCCGGGGTAGGAGAACTGGCGGAAGAACTTCTGCAGGCCGGCCTCGTCGTCGGTGATGTCGGGGCGCACCTCGCGATAGGTGCCGTCAAGCAGGCTCTGCGCGGTGCCAGCCGGGCCACCGTGACCCGGGCCCATGAGGAAGACGGTGGACTGCCCGTGGTCCGCGATCAGGCGGTTCACGTGGCCAAAGAGGAAGTTCACGCCCGGCGTCGTGCCCCAGTGGCCCACGAGACGGTGCTTGACGTCATCGCGGGTGAAGCCGCGGCCATCGTCGAAGCCGTCGCGCATGAGCGGGTTGGAACGCAGGTAGATTTGGCCAACGCTCAGGTAGTTGGCGCAACGCCAGTAACGGTCAACGCCCTCGAGCGCTTCTTCGCTCACGGGACGGTTGAGCCTGGTCCAGGGCGTGCCGATGGTGTGGTGCGACATGGTGTTCTCCTCGTGTGGGTACGGTCCGATGCCTCGATTGTAATGGCGTGGGGGCGTGGGGCTCCAGTGCAGGTGGTTTACTAAACTGAGCGAGCGGGTTAAGTGGCGTTTAGTGAGGCGGGCGCCCGCGTCCGCATTCGCCAGCGACCGTCGGTTGCGCCAACGCCCGCACCCGCTGCGGGCTCTTGGCAGATATTTGCGGTTACCGACGATTCGGCGCTCGACCCGCCCCAGGGAGCCTGGCAAAGCCCCAGGTACACGCAGCGCCCAAAAACGCCTTCGTCGGTGGCCGCACTTTCCTGTCACCCACCTCGTC
>CACXFF010000148.1 GCA_902766805.1 uncultured Coriobacteriaceae bacterium
GGTGGAGCTCACGCCCGAGCTCGTGCGGGCGGCCCGGGACTTCGGCCCGTACGCGATCCTGGAGCCCGACGTGGAGCGCGCGATCGCTGCCGCCAGCGCCATCGTGGACGGCAACGCCGCAGGTCCGGAGCCTGGCGCACGCTATCAGCTGCTCTCGGCCGCTTGGATGCGGGACGTCTTCTCGAGCTGTGACGCCTTCGTGCGCGCCTGGCTCGTGGCGGCGGCCCAGCTCACGCGTGCGGGTGCCGAGGCGACTGCCGCCGACGTGCGCGCGGCGGCGGGGCTGCCCGCCCAAGAGCCCGACGACCTGCATTGGATGGACAGGTAAGCCCAGCTCGTTGGGTAGATGCCTGCGTGTCGTCCAGATGCCTCTCCCTGCCCCTTGCATGCTTGCGTCGCCCTGCTATACTAGAACGCGTGTTCTTAATTCGTACTCGTAACGCAGGGAGGAGAGCACGTGGTCATCATTGGCATAGACCCGGGTCTGGCCAATACCGGCTGGGCGATCGTGGAGACGCGCGGTCCGCGCTGCGCCGCGCGGGCGTATGGGTGCATCCACACCGAGCCTTCCGAGCAGCTGGCCATGCGTCTGTACGCCATCTGCTCGAGCCTCACCCACATCGTGGAGCGCTATCACCCCGAGCAGGTGGCCATCGAGGAGATCTTCTTCGGGCAGAACGCCCGCTCTGCCGTGGCGACGGCCCAGGCACGTGGTGCGGCGCTGGCGGCGCTTGCGGGTTGCGGCCTGGGCGTGGGGGAGTACACCCCCATGCAGATCAAGCAGGCCATCGTGGGGACCGGCTCGGCCGACAAGCGCCAGGTCACCTACATGGTGCGGCAGGTGTTGGGGCTGGACCACGACCCTCGGCCCGACCACGCGGCCGATGCCCTCGCCGCGGCCGTCTGCCATGCGAACCTCTCGCGCTCGTTGGACGTGGTGGACGGCAAGCCCGCATCGGCTATCGAGCGCATCGCGAGCGAGTCCGTGGGGGCCAAAGACTGGCGCGACCTTTCCCCGCAGGAGGTCGCGCGGCTCGTGTCGTAGCGCGCTGCGGGGACGGCGGTGGACCTGGGCGGCCTGTCGGGGCGGCTTGGGCTGCCGTGTGAGGATGGATGGCGAGGCGCATGCCTGACGCGTACAGGTCAGGTGGCGCGCTCGTAGAGGACGCAAGGGAGGCGGCACGATGATTGTGCAGCTCACGGGCACGCTGGTGGAGGTCACGCCCAGCCAAGTGGTGCTCGACGTGCAGGGCGTGGGCTACCTGTTGGGGGTGTCAGGCAACACGGCGGCCACGCTGCCGCAGGTGGGCACCGAGCACGTCACCCTGCTCACCCGCATGGCCGTGCGCGACGACGGCGTCACGCTCTTTGGCTTTGGCACGCGCGAGGAGCGGGCGCTTTTTGACCGGCTGGTGGCCATTTCCAGCGTCGGTCCCAAAGTGGCGCTTTCGGTGCTCTCCACCTACACGCCGCAGCAGCTCTATGAGGTGGTCACGGCAGAGGATGCCACCCTCATGGCGCGCGTGCCCGGCGTGGGGAAGAAGATGGCCTCGCGCATCATCCTCGAGCTCAAGGGCGTCTTCACCAAAGACCCCCAGCTCTTCGGCATCATAAGCCCCGATCTGTTCACGCCCGATCAGCGTGGCGTGTCGGCGCAGGCGCCGGCCAGCGGCCTGGACGACGACGTGACGACCGCCCTGCTCTCGATGGGCTTCACCCCGCGTGAGGTGGAGCTTGCCCTGCAGGGACGTGAGGAGGCGGGGGCCACGAGCCTGGAGGCCGCGGTGGCCTACGCGCTCAAGCGCTTGGGGAACGGCTAAGCTGATAGGCGATAGGCGGGTTGCGCCGCGCGTCCGCGCGTCCGGCGCCGTCCGCCCCACACAAGAGGAGGGAAGCCATGGCCACCTGGGAGATCGACCCCAAAGAGGACCTGTTCGACGGCGCCGGCCACGGCTCCGACCGTGGCGCCGGCCGCTCGGTCACTCCCGAGCTCACGGCCGAGGACATCGACGTCGACCGCACCCTGCGCCCCCTCACGCTCGACCAGTACCAGGGCCAAGAGCGCGTGCGGGAGTCCATGCGCGTGCTGATAGAGGCGGCGCGCGCCCGCCACGAGCCGCTGGACCACGTGTTGCTCTCGGGACCTCCGGGCTTGGGCAAGACCACGTTGGCCGCCGTCATCGCCAATGAGCTGGGCTCACGGATCAAGACCACGAGCGGTCCAGCCATCGAGCGCACGGGCGACCTCGCAGCCATCCTCACCAATCTCGAGGCAGGCGACGTGCTCTTCATCGACGAGATCCACCGCCTTTCGCACGCGGTGGAAGAGGTGCTGTACCCGGCGATGGAGGACTTTGTCCTGGACATCGTCATCGGCAAGGGGCCTGCCGCCCGCTCCATCCGCCTGGACGTGCCGCGCTTCACCCTCGTGGGCGCGACGACGCGCACGGGCCTGCTCACGGGGCCGCTGCGCGACCGCTTCGGCATCTCGTTCAGGCTGGACTACTACAGCGTGGACGAGCTCGCGGGCATCGTGCTGCGCTCGGCCTCCATCTTGGGCGTGGACATGACGCCCGAGGCCGCGGTGGAGGTCGCGGGCCGCAGCCGTGGCACGCCGCGCCTGGCCAACCGCATCCTCAAGCGCGTGCGCGACTATGCCCAGGTCAAGGCCGACGGACATGTCACTCGCCAGGTGGCGACGGATGCGCTCACCTTCTTCGAGATCGACGAGCTGGGCCTGGATTGGATGGACAAAAAGATCCTCGCCGCCCTCACCGGCACCTTCCGCGGGCGGCCGGTCGGCCTCACCACCATCGCCAGCGCGGTGGGCGAGGACCCCTCCAGCCTGGAGGACGTCTACGAGCCCTACCTGCTGCAGCGCGGTCTCATCGTGCGCACGCCCCAGGGGCGTCAGGCCACGCCGCGTGCCTTCGAACACTTGGGCATGGAGCCGCCCGCCTCGGCCTGAGTCTCGTCCGGCCCTGTGTCACAAACGGCTACGATAGAGAGCGTCACAAGCTCCGCCAGAAAGGAACCGCCATGCTACAGCGTGACTACATCGAGGAGATCATCGAGCGTTTCGTGAACGCGGTCATGGACCCCATACGCCGCGCCCTGATCGACCATGACCAGGTCGCTTGCGAGAGCGTCGAGCATCAGATCGCCGAGCTCATGAGCCTCTCCCCGGACACGGCGATGAGCCTCTCGCCTGAGTCCCTCTGCACGATGATGCTGCTCTCGGGCATCGGCGACTCCATTGCGGGCTATTGCTGCTGGTCGATGCTTCGCTTGGCCGACGCCTACGAGGCCATGGGCAAGCAGGACCTCGCCGACCTGCGCCGCGCCCAGGCCGAGGCCATCGGCCGCGACTTCATGTATGACACCAGCGTCACGCCTGCGGAGTTCGAGGCCCTCGACCAGGAGATTCGCGAGCAGATCGGGGACTAAGGGCAGTCCAGCCGAGCTGTGAGCTGTGCCGGAACCAAGCCATGGGCCGCGTATGCCGTGTGCGCTTTGTGGCGAGCATGAAGCCTCTTGCGCCCGGCGTGCAGCGCTGCTAGAGTATTAACCCGTGCGAGCGACGCTCGTACTGTCAAGTGGGACGCAAGCGTCCCCACCTGATCGGCGCCTACGGGCTGCTGACTGGTCGAACAACAGAACACCCGCGCCCAGAGGGCGTACCTTTTCTGTCTCGGCGGTTGGCACTCGTGCGACGCCGGGGCTTTTTTTGTGCGGGCAGGACCCGCAGAAGGAGGTGTTCGGAGATAGCCAGGTACGATTCCTACCGCGTGAACAACGAGATCAACACGCGCGTTTGTCGACTCATCGACGAGAACGGAGACCAGCTCGGGCTGTTTGACGTGCGCGACGCGCAGCGTCTGGCCGACGAGCGTGGCATGGATCTCGTGGAGATTGCCGCTCAGGCCAACCCTCCCGTGTGCCGCATCATGGACTTCCGTAAGTTCGTCTATGAGGAGAAGCGCCGCGAGAAGGCCTCGCGCAAGAACCAGTCGCGCATCGAGGTCAAGGAGATGAAGTTCCGCCCCAAGATTGACGTGGGCGACTACGAGACCAAGAAGGGTCACGTCATCCGTTTCCTGCGCAAGGGCAACCGCGTGAAGATCACCATCATGTTCCGCGGTCGCGAGATGGCTCACCCCGACCAGGGCCTCAAGGTTCTGGACCGTCTGGCCGACGACCTCAAAGACGTGGCAACCGTCGACCAAAAGCCCAAGATGGAAGGGCGCAACATGCACATGACCATCAGTCCGATCAAGGGAGCCTTTGACAAGAAGCCCGAGGCTGCCGATGACCAGGACGAGGCATAGCAAGGAACAGCGAAGGAGTATCACCATGCCCAAGATGAAGACCCACAAGGGAACCGCCAAGCGCTTCCGCCGTACCGGCACCGGCAAGATCATGCGTGCCAAGGCCTTCAAGAGCCACATCCTCACCAAGAAGTCCCAGAAGCGCATCCGTGGCTTCCGCAAGGAGACCGAGGTCGCTCCGGCTCACGCGAAGTTCGTCAACGTGCGTATGGGCAAGTAACTCGACCGTTTTTGGATTGTTCGCCCTCACGGGCGGGTTCCCTCGGGAACCATGGGATAGCTAGGAGTTGATTTCACATGGCACGTATCAAGCGCGCTGTCAACAGCAAGAAGAAGCGTCGTACCCTCCAGGAAGCCACCAAGGGCTACATCGGCACCGGTTCGCGCACCCTGCGCGGCATGAAGGAGCGCTCGCAGCACGCCGGCCAGTACGCCTACCGCGACCGTCGCAACAAGAAGCGCGACTTCCGCTCCCTGTGGATCCAGCGCATCAACGCCGCCGCTCGTATGAACGACCTGTCCTACAGCCAGTTCATGCACGGCCTGAAGCTCGCTGGCATCGAGCTGGACCGCAAGGTCCTCGCCCAGATCGCGTTCGAGGACGAGGCCAGCTTCGCCGATCTCGCCGCGGTCGCCAAGAAGGCCATCGAGGCCGCCCAGTAAGGGAGGCATTTCGATAGGGTGGCGGGAGACGTTCCCGCAGCCCCGCTCTTCCTCAGAAGCCCCAGTCGAGCGTTGCTCGGCGGGGGCTTTCTCTGTGGGGCTCCCCATCGTGCCCCTTCATTTGCCGGGCCCGGTCGCCCGGCTTCTTCCCACAGGCCAGCACGCGGCGCAAACCCTTCCGTACGCCTAGCGTCCTGACGTCACCCTTCCGCGCGTTCGTATACTTAGCCCCGTA
>CACXFF010000149.1 GCA_902766805.1 uncultured Coriobacteriaceae bacterium
CCCAGCATGTCCAGGAAGCTCAGGGAGCTGGGCAGCGCGCGTGCCTGGGAGAGCTGCGGTATGGCCATGTTGGCCACGCGGCGCAGGCTGCTCACGAACTCGCGCGTGGCGAGCTTGTCCAGCGTGAAGGCGTCGTCGGGGCGCTCGATGTCGTGCAGGTAGGACACCTTGCCGCGGCCCTGCGCGTCCAGGTCGAGCTGCAGCATGCTGTCCTTGGGGATGTTGGGGAACGCGGCGACCAGGCTCACGCCGCAGTTCGCGCCGCGCCGCATGAGCTCCTTGAAGAGCTCGACGCTGTCGAAGAGCTGCTTGTCCAGGGCGATCACCAGGTAATAGGGCCGGTCGCGCACGATGTCGGCGGGCGGGCGCGGGCGTACGAGGTCGTCGCCCAGCTGCTCGCGCAGGTAGCTGCCCACCTCGTAGGCGTCGCGCTCCCGCGTGGCGAGGAAGCGCAGCGAGCCCGCGTCGTCCCAAAGGTGCGGGAGGTAGCGCACGCCCGCCAGCGAGCCCTCGAGCTGCTCGGGACGCGCGAGCACGACGACCTTGCACTCGTCGTAGCTGTGCAGCACCGTCGCCTGGAGCAGGAACGCCTTGACGAGCGCGCGCACCGAGCGCTCGTCGCCCGTGACGCCGCAGACCCAATGCTCCTGCAGCGACACGACCAAGGGCGCGCGCTCCAGGTACACGGGCGCCTCGGCGAGCTCGTACATGCGCTCCTGCAGGTCGTCCTCGTCGAGCTCGAAGCGGCGCTGGGGATAGTTCACCTTGGCCTCAAGCGGCAGCCTGCCCAAGCCCAAGCGCATGCTGAGGAAGTCGTCGTCCACGTTGCGGCGCTCCCAGAGCTTGTCCCCGCCAAAGGGATAGAGGGCGATCTCTTCCAGGGCGGGATAGTTGCTGCGCATCACGTTGCGCTCGCGCTGGGCCTCCGCAGCGATCTCGCCCTGCTTGGCCCGCAGGTACTGCGTGTACTTGGCGTGGCGGCGCGCCTCGTACTCCTTCTTCTGCTGGTCACTGTAGCGCTGGTTGAGCACCGGGAAGAGCAGCGAGGTCACCAGCGGCATGAAGTTGCCCATCATCGCCGACATGCCGCCGCTCGCGGCCGCGCCGCCCATGCGCAGGACCAGGGGGATCTTCGTGGAGTCCAGCGAGATCGGCGGCCCCTCGATCTGGATGTCCTGGGGTGCCAGCGCCTGACGGTGCCGCGGGGCGCGGCTGTAGACCGCGCCCGGGTCGTGCGCGGTCGGCAAGGCGCGGCTGAGCTGCGAGGTGCTGGTGAGGGGCGTCAGGCACCGGGAGCGCACGGTCACGTCCTGGCGCCCGTCGTTGACGGAGAGGTAGCCCTGGCCCACGACGATCACCAGGCCCATGGCGTAGACGAAGTCGCCCAGGCGCAGCTCGGCCGTGGAGACGGCCTTGCCGTTCACGTAGCTTCCGTTGGAGCTGCCGAGGTCCTCGAGCTTCCAGCTGTCGCCCAGGCAGTACAGGCGCGCGTGGTGGTGCGAGACCAGGCGGTTCGCGCACACGATGTCGCAGTCCTCGGCGCGTCCCACCGTGACGTAGCTGCCCGGGAAGGCGAGGTAGTTGTGGAACGCCTCGCCCTGCTGCCCGGCGGACTCCACGTAGAGCAGCACGCGCCGCTCGCCGTCGAGCACGGGCACGAGCTTCTGGAGCTCCAGCGGCATGCGATGGCGCCGCTCGCCGTTGGGCAGGACGATGTGGGAGGGCGCCCGGCAGCACACGTACCACGAGCCGCCCTCCGCGAGCACGTAGACGCGCTGCGAGAGGCCCTTCAAGGGGAAGCTGCCGCTCGCGACCCCGCCTATCCACTGACGCTCCAGGCGTCCGTCCTGCCCCATGCACACCACGCGCAGGCCGTGGCCGGCGCCATAGGCTTCCACCGATGCAGCTGTCAAGGACATGGCGGCCCCTTCGTCGCTCTGAGTGAACCAACACAGGCCTTCTCAGTATAGGGTCCGCATGCCGCAGGGACGCCGCGCAAGCCGTGGGCGGGGCGCATTCCCTGCTCTTTGGGCAATCGCACGTGTGGCTGGCGGGCCGCTTGGTACCAAAAAGACGTGGTCTCTTTGGTACCAAGCGGCGCTCCCCTGGAGCCTAGGCTTCGGGCTGCAGGTCAAGGCGTCGGTAGAGCGCGGTGACGCCCAGGACGGCCGCGAGCGCGATCACGAAGAAGCCGGCCAGCACGCCGAGCGCCGCCTGCAGGCCCCATTGGTCTGCCACGAGGCCCGTGAGCGCGGTGAACGAGAAGCCGCCGATGCCCGTCGCGGCCGTGATCATGCCCGCGGCCGTGGCCGTGCGCTTGCCCGCGAAGGGAATCATCGTGGTGAGCACGCAGGGGTAGATGGCGCCGCTCGCGAGGCCCAGCGGCACGCAGAGCGCCAGCACGAGCTCGGACGACGGGGCGAAAGCGACCATGAGCGCCACGCAGGGGATGGTGATGACCGCGCCGAGCAGGATCTTGCGGGCGTGCCGCGCGAAATAGCCCACAAGCACGCGCGCCGGAATCATGACGGCCCAGTACAGCGACAGCGCCAGCTTGCCCGTCGAAGCGTGGAAGACGTCGGTGAACAGCGTGTCGACGAAGAACGCGAAGCCGTTCTCGAAGCCCACGTAGATCGCCATGATCACGCAGAGCAGCAGGATGGCCGGCAGCACGAAGTGCCCGTGTGCGCCCTCGCCCGTGCGCGCGGCCGGGGCCTCTTCGCGCGGCTCGGTGCCCGAGAGTGCCACACCCGCGAGCGCCAGGGCAGAGCCCAACCCGAGGAGCAGGAACAGCAGGCGCCAGTCCAGCCCGGCGTCCAAGTAGAACGCGACGACCAACGGCGACACCACCGCGCCCAAGGCATACATGGAGGTGAGGTAGCCTATCTTCTTGTCGCCGCTGCGCGGGTAGGCGTCGGCACAGGTGGCGATGGCGATGAACTGCAGGGCGCTCGTGGTGAGCCCCAGCACGAACATGGCGACGAGGAACCACATGCCCTCGCGCGAGAACCACACCGCCGCCGTGGCGACCAGCTGCAGGACGAGCATCGTGAGCATGCTCTTGGTCTTGCCCACGTGGTCGGCCCAGCCACCCAGCAGGATGGGCGCCAGCATGTCGGCGAGAAGCTCCACGGCAGCGAACATGCCCATCGACGCAATCGTGAGGTCATAGCTCTGGCCGATGCTCCACAGGCTCGCCTGGTAGCCGCCCGACTCGAAGCCGTTCACGAAGATGATGAGGAACAGGGTGAGCCAGAGGAAGTCCCTGGGGGCCTTGTGCGTCTTCTGTGTGTCTGAGTGCATGGAGCACCTCCCCGCGCGCCGTCCCTACGCAATTGCTTTCATCCTACCCAGAAAGGAGGGACGCTGTCGAGCTTATGCGCATGAGCCTCCCCCGTACGGTGACTAGCGGAGGAGCTGCGGCGCGCGGGCGCACGAGAGGCGCTACAACTCGTCCAAGGAGGCGAGCCGTTCCGCCTCGCGCAGCAGGTCGAGACCCCGCTCTTGGAACATGAGGGCCTGGGAGTGCCGCGCGAACGAGTCGCTGCCGTGGGTGCTCACGAAGCGCATGAACACCGGGTCCACAGCCAGCTTGCCCACCAGCAGCACCATCTCCTGCCCCTCGCCAAAGGCACGCTCGAGGAAGGCCAACACGTGGTCCAGCTGATCGCTGGCGCCCTCGACGCGCTCGCGCGCCGCCAGCGTCGCCTCGTTGAAGGGCGCCTTGGCCGCCTCGAAGCCGTTCGCATGCGCCCCGTCGCCCATGGACAGCAGCGCCACCGCGCGCCTGCTCGCCTCGAGCGTCTGCAGCGCACCCGCCAGCGCCGCCTGCCGTCCCGCGCTCGCGAGGCCTTTGCCACGCGCTTCGTCGAGCTCATGGCGCAGCTGGACCACCAGCTCCTCGGCACAGCTGAGGGCGCCGGCGCCTGCCAGCTCGGCCCGCGCACCCACCAGACGCTCGCGGGCGATGAGGACCGCCTCGTGCGCTGCGCTCGCGTCACGCACCGCCTCCGCGACGGCGTCGGCCAGCATGTTGACGAGGGCCACGCGCTCGTCGAAGGGCGCCGCCTGCGCGCGGGCCGCGATCGCGTCGTCCACGCTGCCGTCCAGGATGTCCTCGACCTTGTAGTCGTCCCGGTAGCGGCCAAAGAGCTCGAGGTAGAGGGCGAAGTCCTCGGCGACCTCCGGGTCCTGCAGGTACTGGCTCACGAGCGCGGCGTCGCAGGCCCTCCCCTGCCGCTCGTAGGCGCCCAGCATGCGGGAGAGGTCCTCCCAACCGCGCGCCGTGACGATGCGCGCGCCGCTCGCTGCCGCACGCACGCGGAAGAAGTTCTTGGGCTTGGCGCTGAGGTAGGTGGTGATGGCCGGATGCACGCCGTGCGCTGCGGCATAGTCGAGCCATACGTCGAGGTCGGCCTCTACGTCAATCCTCTTCAGGCGGTCCATCATGGCGGGGTCGAAGTCGCGCGCCGCGCGGTTGTACTCGGGCGGGTTGCCGGCGCACACGATCGCCCAGCCTTCGGGCAGGTGGTGCTGGCCGAACTGCTTGTACTGCAAGAACTGTAGCATGGAGGGCATGAGGGTCTCGCTCGCGCAGTTGACCTCGTCCAGGAACAGGATGCCCTCGGCGACGCCGCTCTCGCGGATCGCGTCGTGCACCGCCGCGATGATCTCGCTCATGGTGTAGCGGCTCACGCGATACGGCACGCCGCCGAACTCCTCCTCGGCGATGTAGGGCAGGCCCAAGGCGCTCTGGCGCGTGTGGTGCGTGATGGAGTAGCTCACGAAGGACACGCCCATCTTCTCGGCCACCTGGGCCACGATGGCGGTCTTGCCCACGCCCGGAGGGCCCATGATGATGAGCGGGCGCTGCATGGCGAAGGGAATGCGCAGCAGCCCGCGCTCGTCGCGCTCCAGGTAGGCGCGCACCGCGCCTTCGATCTGCTCGCTGGCCTCACGTACGTTCATGGGATACTCCTCGGGTCGTGCGTGGCGCCGCCACGCGGGTCGGGTGGTCAGTAGACGCTCATGCTCTCGAACTCCCCTGGGCGCAGGGTGAGCTGGATGGCCCAAGGAGGCACGAGCTCGGGACGGTGGTCCTCGTCGTAGAAGACGAACGCGCACTTGTAGGGCGGCATGCGCGAGGGATAGATGCCCCAGCCGTCGGTGAAGTAGATGAGCCCGCCCAGGTCTTGGAACGCGCCTTGGGCGAGCAGCTGCTCCACGTAGGCGAAGGCAGGGCGGAAGTCGGTGCCCCCGCCGCCGTAGAGCTTGATGTTGCGGCGCCACTGGTTCATCTCAGCGATGCTGCCGATGCGCGTGTCGGAGCGCACCTGCGTGTCGGCTTGGATGATGTGGACGTTCACCTGCTCGAAGAACGAGCCCGACCCCGCCAGCACGTCATAGGTGGCGTCCATGAAGGCCTGCACCACCTTGGGCGTGACCGAGCTGGAGGTGTCGATGACCACGCAGAAGTCGCGTATCGCCGTGCGCGTGCGGTACTCGAGCGGCTCGACGAGCGGCATGTCGCCGTAGAGCTGCAGGCCATAGCTGTAGAAGACGTAGTCGAACTCGTCGTCGGACAGGCGCAGGTCCTCCTGGCGCACGGCGAACTGCCGCAGGAACGCGCGGTAGTCGCGCTCCTCGTGGGCGCCGACCTCCAGCACGCGCAGCAGGGTGCCCAGGCGCTCGCCGCTCTCGCGCGAGAGGGTCTCCAGGTCCACGCGCAGGGCCTTGGCCGCCCGCTCCCAGGCGTCGCGCGCCTCGGCCAGCTCGCGGGCGTCGGGCGTGAGCTGGCCGTCACGGGCG
>CACXFF010000150.1 GCA_902766805.1 uncultured Coriobacteriaceae bacterium
ACGGGTCGACCGACTCGTCAAGCGACGGGATGTTGGCAATATGGCGCATGCGCGTGCTCGCAAGCGCAGCATCCGCCTCGGTCGCGGACTCGGGCGCTTGCGTCGAAGGCACGGCATCGACAGGAGCGGCGTCGGCCTGCGCGACCTCAGCCGCGGGCTCGGTCGACACTGCCGCATCCGCAGCGGCCGACGCACTCTCCTGTGCGCCTGTGGTGGCATCCGCAGGGACTTCGGCTGCCGCCACGGGCTGCTCGCTCGCGGGCGCCAGCTCGTCCGGCTGGCCGGCTTCTGACGCCGGGGAGGGCGCCACGTTCTTGTTGTCGTCAGGTTGCGCGAAATGCTTACCCTTGGTCATTCAGACATCTCCATACCAACGCGCCGTGCCACGAAGTGGCACGGCATCGAAAACGGCAAATCTCGGCTCGCGATGAAACGCTGCCGATGGGTCTCTATCCTACTGCAAGCGCGGCTCTCTGACGAAATACGCACACGCTCGACACAGGCTTGAAGAACCCTTGAAAAATGTCTTAAAAACGCATGGAGCGCGGATCGTTGGGAAGGCCCATCTGCTGCATCATGTTACGCATTTGGCGCTTGTTGATGCTGCGCCCGCCCTGGGTCATGCTCTTGAGCTTGCCCATCATCTTGTTCATCTGCTCCCACTGCTTGATGAGCTGGTTGACGTCGGAGACGCTCCTGCCGCAGCCGTCGGCGATGCGCTTGCGGCGCCTGCCGTTGATGATCTTTGGCCGCGCGCGCTCCTCCGGCGTCATGGAGAAGATGATGGCCTCCACGCGTGCGAGCTGGGAGTCGTCGATGGAGTTGCCGGCCTCTGCCAGCGCCTTGTCGCCGCCGGGGAGCATGCCCAGAAGCTTGCGCAGGCCGCCCATCTTGCGGATCTGCTTCATCTGGTCGAGCAGGTCGTTCATCGTGAAGCCCTCGCGCAGCATGCGCTCGGCGTCTGCGGCAGACTTCTCCGCGTCGGCCTGGCTCACGGCCTGCTCGATGATGCCCACCACGTCTCCCATGCCCAGGATACGCTTGGCCATGCGGTCCGGGTGGAACTCGGACAGCGAGTCGGGCTTCTCGCCTTCGCTCGCGAACATGATGGGCTTGCCGGTGACGGCGCGCACCGACAGGGCGCCGCCGCCTCGGGCATCGCCGTCGAGCTTGGACATGATCACGCCGTCGAAATCGATGCGCTCGGCGAAGGTGGACACGACGTTCACCACGTCCTGGCCGCCCATGGCGTCCACGACCATGAGGATCTGGTCGGGCTTGACCACGCGCTTTATCGCCTCGGCCTCCTGCATCATCTCCTCGTCGATCTGCAGGCGGCCTGCGGTGTCGACGATGACCACATCGCGCAGGTGGTCGATGGCCTCGCGGATCGACTGGCGCGCCACCTCCACAGCGTCTTTGCCGTCGCCGCGGAAGCACGGCACGCCGATCTCATTGGCCAGCGTCTCCAGCTGGTCGGCTGCTGCCGGACGGTGGGTGTCGCAGGCCGCGAGCTGCGGGCTCTTGCCCTGGCGCTTGAGCAGGTAGGCCAGCTTGGCCGCCGCGGTGGTCTTGCCCGAGCCTTGCAGGCCGACGAGCATGATGACGTTCGGCGTGCGGTTGGGCGCCAGGGCGAGCTTGGCGTCCGTGGAGCCGAGCAGGGCCGTGAGCTCGTCAAGCACCACCTTGGTGACGTTCTGCGCGGGCGTGAGCGAGTCCATGACCTCGGCGGTGAGGCACTTCTCCTTGCAGCGCCCGACGAAGTCGCGCACGACGCGGTAGTTGACGTCGGCCTCGAGCAGGGCGAGGCGGATCTCGCGCATGGCGCGGTTGATGTCGTCCTCGGTGAGCTTGCCCTTGCCCGCGAGGCCCGAGAAGGTGGCGGACAGGCGATCGGAAAGGCTGTTGAACATCTGTGTCTCCTATTCTTGGCCCACCAGGGCCTCGCAGAACGCATGGGCATCGAAGCGGTCGAGGTCCTCGATGGACTCGCCGACGCCGATGCGCAGGATGGGAAGCTGCAGGTCGTGGGCGATGCGCACGGCGATGCCACCCTTGGCGGTGCCGTCGAGCTTGGTCACGATGAGGCCGTCGAGGTCCAGGGCATCGTTGAACTGGCGCGCCTGCTCCAGGCCGTTCTGGCCTGTCGTGGCGTCGATGACGAGCACGACGCTCACCGGCCAGTCCTCGCCCGCGCGCTTACGCGTGACCGAGACGACCTTGGCCAGCTCGCGCATGAGCTCGTCGGACGTGTGCAGACGGCCCGCGGTGTCCACGAGCACCAGGTCGGCGCGGAACTGCTCGGCGCGGTCGAGGACGTCGTAGCACACGCTGGCGGCGTCCGCACCACGCTCGCGGGTGATGAGCGGGACGGCCGCGCGCTTGGCCCACACCTCGAGCTGCTCGATGGCCGCGGCACGGAAGGTGTCAGCGCCTCCGATGACCACGCGCTTGCCCTGCCGGTGCGCCACGCTGGCAAGCTTGCCGACCGTGGTGGTCTTGCCGGCACCGTTGATGCCGACGAAGAGCACAACGCTGGGCGTGTCGTCGAACGGGTCGCGCTCGACCTGAGGGAACTCACCCTCCAGGCGCTTCACGAGCGCGCGCTTGAGGGAACGGGCGGTGCCCAAGCCCTCGCGGGCGGCCTGGTCGCGCAGGTCGTCCACGACCGAGAGCGCCACCTCGGCGCCCATGTCGCCCATCACGAGCGTGTCTTCGAGGTCCTCCCAGAACTGCTCGTCGACCTCGCCGCCCATGTAGAAGATCTCGTTGAGGGTCTCGCGCGAACGCCTGAGACCGTCCTTCAGCCTGTCAGTGAAGCTCATGGATGTGAACCGCCTTTCTGGGCGAGGGATATTACCGTGTGGCCTCGTGTTCGAGGCGCTGGGAAATGACGTGGCTCACGCCATCGGCCTGCATGGAGACACCATACAGGACATCCGCCTGCTCCATGGTACGCCGTTGGTGGGAGATGACCACGAGCTGAGTGGATTCCTTCAACATATCTATGGCATCGAGCAGACGGTCGAGGTTGCTGTCGTCGAGCGCCGCCTCGACCTCGTCGAACACGTAGAACGGCGTGGTGCGCGCGCGATAGACGGCGAAGAGCAGCGCCAGCGCCGTGAGCGAGCGCTCGCCGCCCGAGAGCAGCGTCATCTTCATCTGCCGCTTGCCGCGCGGCTGCGCGACCACCTCGATGCCGGTCTCCTGCGGATGCTCGGGATCCGTCATCTCCAGATTGCCGCGCCCACCGGGGAACAGCATGGTGAAGATCTCGCGGAAGTTCTCGTCCACGCGCTGGTAGGTGGCCAAGAACGCCGTGCGCATCTTGCGGTCGACAGCAGCCGTGATCTTCGTCAGGGCGGCGCGGGCCCGCGTGAGGTCGTCGAGCTGTGCGGCGATGTAGTCGGCGCGGCGCTTGAGCGTCTCGTATTCCTCCATCGCCACCTGGTTGACCGGGCCGATGGACGCCAGCTGTTTGCGCAGGGATGCGACCTCTGCCTCGTCGGAGGCGCGGTCCGCAGGCGCGGGCAGCAACAGGGCCTCCTCGAGCACGTGGCCCGCCGAGGTGATCGCCTCGACCGCGTTGCGCACCTCCACCTCGAGCTTGCCCGAGGCCACCTTGGCGTCCGAGACGGCGTCGCGGGCCTCGGCAAGGCGCGTCTGCGCTGCCGCGACCTCGTCGCGTGCCAACGCGATGGTCTTCTTCAGCGAGTCGGAGCTCGCCTCCTCCAGGCTGGCACGGTCGCGCAGGCGCTCGGCCCACGAAACGGCGACCTCTTGGATGGCGGAGTAGCGTTCGTGCAGGGGTCCCACGCGCAGGCGGACGACCTCCAGGCCCCGCGCGCTCTCTTCCAGCGAGGCACGCCTGCTGGCCAAGTCCGCGACGCGACGGGAAAGCTCCTCCTCCCGCACCGCCAGGTTGTTGCGGCGCTCCGCGACCGTCGCGAGCTCCAGCCGGGCGTCCGAGAGCTTGCGCGCTGCCTCGTCCTCGGCGCGAGACGCCTCGCGGCGTTCGTGCCCCAGGCTGTCCATCCGCTCCATGAGCTGTGCCGCGAGCTCAGCCGCCTCGCGAGCGGCCACCTGGTGACGCTCGACCTCCTCGCGGGCGCTGCGCGCGCGTTCGGCGGCCGCGGCGCGCTGCGCCTCCACCTGCTTGCGTTCGTCGCGCGCGCGATCGAGCTGTGCCCGCAGGCGTCCCAGTTCGGAGGTCACCGACTTCTGCTCGCCGCGCAGGCGCGCGACCTCGCCTTTGGCGCTCGCGCTGCCCTCGCGCGCATGCGAGAGCTCCTCCTCCAGGCTCTCGGTCGTGGCGGCAGCTTGGCGCTGCTCCTGTTCCAGCTCGGGAATCCGGGCCTCGACCGCGCGGATCGAACGCTTGCGCTCCAGGGCGCCCTCTCCGGCGCCGGCACCCTGCGTGACCACCATGCGGCCGTCCGCGCACACGCACACGCCCGTGCGGGTGACGAAGGTCACGCCCGCGTGCTTCGCATGGGCCGCGATCGCCTCATCGGCGCTGTCGACCACGCGCACGTCGCCCAACAGGTCCTGGATGAGGCCCTCTGCACCGGGACGCACGCGCATGCGCTGCGTGAGGGCGACGCCCGGCAGCTCCCGCGCCTCCGGCTCGGTATAGGCGCTGCGCCCCAGCACCACCGCACGACCGCCGCGCGACGCCAGCCTCTCGGCCTGGCCCACCAGCTCGCCCGCGCGGCCAGCGTCTGCGGTGACGAAGGCCGCGAGGTCGTCGCCGAGCAGGCGCTCGATGACCGGCTCGAGCTCCTCGTCCACCTCCATGACGTCGCCCAGGCGGCACTCGGCCAGCTGCCCCGCGTCGCCTTTGGCCAGCGCCTGCACGAGCGGGTTGGTCGCCTCTGCCTGGGCTTCCGCTGCACGCAGGCCGCTCAGCGATGCGCGGGCGGAGCTGAGCTCCTCGCGCAGCCGCGCCTCCTCGGAGCGCGCGGGCACAAGGGCCTGCGAGGCGCGCACGATGCGTGCCTCCGCTTGCTCGACCAAGGCCTCGTGCTCGCTGAGCTGCTCTTGGACGCGCCGGGAGCGCTCCTCACGGTCCTCGAGCGCGGCGTTGGCCTGGGCCACCTGATCGTCTATCTGGGCAAGACGCCCGGCGAACATCTGGTCCTCCGCCTCGGCCGATGCGATGCGGTCGCGGAGCTTGGCGTGCGCGAGCGTCTCTTGGTCCGCCGTGCGCTGCGCCGTGCGCTGGTCGGCGGTGACGCGCGCCAACTCTCGAGCCAGGCGCTGGCGCTGCTCGGTCGCGGCGCGGGAGGCAGGCGCCAGCTCGGCAATGCGCCGTTCGAGCTCCTGCGCGCGCACGCGCGCCTGCGCGTGCTCGTCGGCGACACGCTCGTGCTCTTGGAGCGCCTCGCTGCGCTGACGCTCGCAGCTCGACAGCTGCAGGCGCGTCTCGGAGAGGCGCTCGACCATGTTGCGGCCCTTTTCCTCCAGCAGGCGGCGGTCAGACTCCAGCCTTCCCAACACGCCCTGCATCCGGCGGCGCTGTTCTCCCAGGTCGCCGACGAAAAGGCCCTTCTTCTCCAGCATGAGCTGCAGGCGCTCGAGCTCGGCCGCCTTCTCGTCCAGGCGGAACTGTGCGATCTCCTGCGCCGCGGCGGCCTCTTTGGAGACGACCTGCTGGTGGTCCCACTCCTGCTGCAAGCTGCGCAGGTCGTCCACGGCGAGCACGCACTCCAGCTCGTCCAGGCGCCCCTCGATCTCTTGGGCTCGCCGCGCCTTGTCCACCTGACGCTCCAGGGGACGCAGCTGACGGTTGATCTCGCGCGAGACGTCTTTGGCGCGGCGGATGTTGTCGTCCATGGACGCGAGCTTGCGCTGGGAGCGCTCCTTGCGCCGCTTGTGCTTGGAGATGCCGGCTGCCTCCTCGATGAGCTGGCGACGTTCCTCGGGGCGCGCCTGCAGGACGGCGTCGAGCTTGCCCTGGCTGATGATGGAGGACGTCTCGCGCCCGAGGCCCGAGTCGTGCAGGATGTCCTGGATGTCCATGAGGCGTGCCGGAGCACTGTTGATGAGGTACTCCGACTCGCCCGAACGGTACATGCGCCTCGTGACGCCGACCTCGTCGAACTCCACCGGCAGCGTGCGGTCGGAATTGTCCAGCACCAGGGTGACCTCGGCCACACCCACGGCCTTGCGCGCCGAAGAGCCCGAAAAGATCACGTCTTCCATGGCGCTGCCGCGCAGCTGTTTGGCGGACTGCTCGCCCAAAACCCACAGGATGGCGTCGCTCACGTTGGACTTGCCCGAGCCGTTGGGGCCCACGATGACGTTCAGCCCGGGGTCGAAGGACAGCTGGGTGCGGTCCGCGAACGACTTGAAGCCTTTGAGCGTGAGGGACTTGAGGTACACCTACTCCACCGCCCCCAGGCGGTTGAGGGCGTCGAGCGCGGCAGCGGCCTCCGCGTCTTTTTTGGAGTGCCCGGAGCCCTTGCCCACGCGCACGCCGCCGACCTTCACCACACAGGTGAAGACGGGCTCGTGCGCGGGACCGGACTGGTCCACGATGTCATACTCGGGCATGCCGCGTCGGTCGGCCTGCGTGACCTCCTGCAGGCGCGACTTGGGGTTGACGGGCGCGCTGTCCAGGCCGCGCTGCAGGTGGGGCCTGAGCGTGCGCAGCACGAAGTCGTGGCACACCTCCACGCCGCCGTCCAGGTACAGGGCGCCCACGAGCGCCTCGTAGACGTTCTCGCGCGCCGAACGCAGGCCACGGCTGCCCGTGCCATGCTCGGACGCGCCGAAGCGGATGTATTCCGTGATGCCGAGCTCGTCCGCCGCCTGTGAGAGCGTCTCGCCCGAAACGAGATGTATCTTGAGACGCGTGAGGTCACCCTCGTCCATGTCGGGGTAGCGCTGGTACAGGTCACGCGCTACCTACGCGCCCAAGATGGAATCGCCCAGGAACTCCAGGCGTTCGTAGCTGAGCTTGCGCGGCATGCCTTCCACGGCTGAGGGATGCGTGAGCGCGGTCTCAACGAGCGTGCGATCATAGAAGCGATAGCCCAAGACCCTCTCGATGCCAGCGATGTCAACCCGCTTCATAACTGCGAAGTTCCCCCTAAAGCTCGCGTTCGATGGCGTCGACCAGGTCGCCGACGGTCTTGAGCTCGCTCGCGGCATCGTCGTCGATCTCCACGCCCAAGGCGTCTTCGAGCGCCACGAGCACCTCGAGGCGGTCGAGCGAGTCGGCGTCATACTCGTCGAACGAAGTGGACTCGTCCAGCTCGCCCAGCTCGATGGAAAGCGTCTCGGAGACCGTCTCGGCCACCTTGTCCAGAATCTCTTTGCGGGTCATACGGATCCTCCCGTGGTCATGCGCTCGCGCGCAGGTCATGACGCAGCGATTGTACTCGCTACGGTCCTCGTCAACAAACGGCGCGGCTCACCGCCTGCGCCATCACTCCTGTTCTTGGGCGGCGCAGCTATTGGCGATGCGCTCCACCAGGCCGCCCTCCACGGCGCGTTTGGCAGCCAAGATGCCATGGTAGACCGCATTCGCGCTCGTGGCGCCGTGGCCGATGAACACCGGCGCTTTGCAACCCAAGAGCACGGCACCGCCGGTCTCGTCGCCCGACAGGTCGCGCGCGACCTCGCCCAGCGCGGGCTTGAGCAACAGGGCGCCCA
The DNA here is from genome assembly GCA_902766805.1 of uncultured Coriobacteriaceae bacterium. GTDB lineage: Bacteria > Actinomycetota > Coriobacteriia > Coriobacteriales > Atopobiaceae > CACXFF01. The sequence goes on from CACXFF010000150.1 coordinate 7,660, forward strand.
GCGCCGCGCGCGGGGACTTGGCCACCGCAGCCTTGATGCGCTTGACCATGTACTTGGCCGTGCCCTCGAGGGTCTTGAGCGCCACATTGCCGGTGAAGCCGTCGGCTACGATCACGTCGTAGTTGCCCAGCAGCAGGTCCACGCCCTCGCAGTTGCCCGCGAAATCGTAGCCCTCACCGTTGTGCTCCTCCAGCAGCGCGTGGAACTCCAGCACCTGCGCGGAGCCCTTCGTCGCCTCCGTGCCGTTGCTCATGAGCGCGCAGCGCGGGTGCTCGACGCCCATCACCGTGTGGGCAAAGGCGCTGCCCATCTGGGCGAACTGCACGAGCATCTCGGGCTTACAGTCGGCGTTTGCGCCCAGGTCCAAGGTCACGGTGCGATGTCCGTCCAAGCCGGGGATGGGCGTCATGAGCGCGGGACGCGTGACGCCGTGGATACGGCCCACCTTGAGCGTGGCGGCGGCGAGCACCGCGCCGGTGTTGCCCGCGGAGAAGAACGCGTCGGCCTCCCCCGCGCGAATCGCCTCGCAGCCCCTCACGATGGACGAGTCACGCTTGGCGCGGATGGCGTCGGCAGGATGCTCGTCCATGCCGATGGCTTCGGTCGTGACGAGCGCCTTGGCGCGCTCATGCTTGGCGCAGAAGGGCTCGACGACGCTTGCGTCGCCCGCCACGAGCACCTCGACGTCGGCGTGGTCCTTGAGCGCTTTGGCTATGCCTTCCAACACGACCTCGGGCGGCTCGTCTCCGCCCATGGCATCCACGCACACTCGAATCATCTGTATCTTCCTCCTGCTTTGGACTACAAAGAAAAGGGAGGCCGACCGCACACGGTCGGCCTCCCTGACCGAACAAGCTTGTGTCGCCGACTACTCGGTGACGATGACCTCACGGTCCTTGTAGTAGCCGCAGCTGGGGCACACGTGGTGCGGCAGCTTGACAGCGCCGCACTGGGGGCACGTGGAACGCGCCGGCATGGCGAGCTTGCTGTTGGCGGAACGACGGGTGTGGGTGTTCCTGCGGCTCTTCTTCTGCTTGGGTACTGCCATCTTGACTCCTCTATGAAACGCACTCTCGTGGGCGGTGGTCCGGACCGCCCGAACGCACAGAACAGGATAGTAGCACTAATGACCCCCTTTCGTCATCCCTAGAAAAAACTACATCAGCCCACCAAAACGACGAATGCGCCAGGCCGCGGCAGCCGAGTGGCCGCGAGGGCGCCGGGGCGTCCGCCACGGGCCTTGCCCGAAGGCCCTGGCGCCTTCGGACAAGGCCGCAAGGGAGCTCGCAGGGCGGCGAGAGGCCTCCTGCGGCAAAAATAAAACGATATGAAAAATGATATGGCACTTTTGCGCAAGCCGTCTAGCTGGGTGCCTATACCAAACGCTTGGAAAGTGGGGGGTAAACGCTTGGATGTGTGGGGAAAGTCGGGCCAAAACGCTCGCATCGCCGCTCGCCCCAGCGCAGCATCTGTGCCGCACGCGGATCAGTTGCGCGAAAGGAGCGGACATGTTTGGCAGGACGATAGGCGGCGGGCCGGA